>NZ_JALCYU010000008.1:0-252994 GCF_023507765.1 Chromobacterium sp. IRSSSOUMB001 | reverse complement strand
TAGGCCGCGTCATGCGCCTATATCGGCCAGCGCCCCGACGGCGATGCCCAGCGTTTCTTCGAAAGCCTGGAACAGCGCTTCCGCCGCGGCCTCGCCGCAATAGGCGGGATCGCCGCTGAGCCGAAATTCGGCGATGTCCGAGCCCTCGTCCAGATGGACGGCGATATTGATGGGGTAATGGAAGCGATCCACGCCGTCCCAGTCCCGCAAATCCGCTGTTTTCGAATCCAGCGCCCGGAAATTCGTGAAGTTGAAGGTGTAAAGGAACTCCCGACCGGGGCTGCGCGCCTCGAAAATCGCACTGAGCGGGTAGAGCGCGTATTTCTCCTGCAGCAGCAGGCGCTGGTGGATCGCGTCAGCCGTCTCCAGCGGACACTCCAAGGCCTGGAACGACAGCGGCTGCAAATTCCAGAACAGGCCCACCGCCTCCAGAGGATCGCTCAGTTCCGGCACCCGGCCGTTGACCACCATCCCGATCAAGACCCGAGGGTCACGGGTCGCGCGCGCAATCGCCTGCCCTGCGGCGGCCAAATACAAGGATCGTGTCTGGATTCGCCGCGCGCGCGCGCAAGGGCCGGCGTGGGCCACCAGCCGGGGCGCGATGCGTTTTTTGTGTTCTATCATCCTGGTCGGGGGCGCTCTCCATCGCTCAACCGTCTGTTTGTCGGCAAACGGCGTCTGTCGCCAGTATTCAATCGCCGCCGGGTCCCGGGCCATTTGCTGCTGGAGGGCGACGTATTCGGAAAACACATCCGCGCGCGCCGCCGACGCGGCGGCGGCATGGCGCCGATAGCGCTGGAATACCGCGTCGAAGAAGCGTTGCTGGCCCCAGCCGTCGTCTATCGCGTGGTGGATGCTCAGGAAAACGACGCAGCGGCTGCCCGTGGTTTGGAAGAAGCGCAGCCGCGCCATTTCGCTTGCCGCCTCGAACGGCTTGAACGGCGCATGCAGGTCGGCGCGCGCGCACTCGGCAATTCGTGTTCGCTGCCGCGATGGGGCGTCGCGCCGGAGGTCGACGGCGTCCAAACGCGCTCGCTCCGTCCCAGCGTCGACGCGGAGAATCGCATCGCCGTCGCGGACGAAGAGGGTGCGGAAGACGGGATGCCGGGAAAACTCCAAGCGGAAAGCCTGCGTCAACCGCTCGATGTCGAGCGCCGCGTCTTCGCAGTCGAACCACTGTTGCACGTGATAGACGCCCAGGCCCGCCGGAGCCGCCTGGTACTGCTCCAGCATGAGGCGCTGCATATCGGACACGGCGTTTGCCAGTTTCGCCGGGGGCGGCGGCAAACCGGTTTCGCCCCGCAGGCTGCGGTCGTTCAGGTCCCGAACATTCGGCGAGTGAAACACGTCTTCCACCGTGGCGTTCCAGCCGGCGCGATTCAACGCCATGATCAGTTCCACCGCGCGGATCGAGTCCCCGCCCAGAGCGAAGAAGTCATCGTGCGGGCCAAGACGCTCCACGCCGAGCACCTGGCTCCAGATCGCCATCATATCGGCTTCATCGGCCGAGGCCGGCGCGTCCGGCGGGCGTTCATCGCTCAGGGCCCGCGCCATGTGCGGCAACCGGCTACGGTCGATCTTGCCGTGAGCGGTCAGCGGCAGGCTGTCGATGCAATGAAAGTGGTGCGGCATCATGAAACCGGGCAGTTTTTCCGCCAGCGCGTGGCGGAGTTCTCTCAAGCTCATCGGCGCGGCCGCGAAGCGGAGATAGGCCGACACCAGATCGCGTCCGTCCTCGGCCGAGGCTTGGACCACCGCGTTGGCGACACCGTCCAGCTCGCATAGCGCGGACTCGATCTCCGCCAGCGAAACCCGGAAACCGCGGATCTTCAAGTAGCCGCCCTTGCGGGACTCGTAAACCAGCTCGCCGTGCGGATCGATCTTCGCCAGATCCTGGGTTTTGTACATCCGCTGGCCTTCGTGGCCGGGAAAGGGGCAGGGAATGAAGGTTTCGGCGGTCAGGCCGGGCCGGCCGTGATAACCGCGCGCCAGTCCCGGGCCGGCGACATACAGCTCGCCGACATCGCCGGCCGCCACCGGCTTCAAGTCCTCGTCGAGAAGGAACAGCGACAAGTCCGGCAAGGCCGAGCCGATGCCCGCGGACTTCCGGTGTTTCGTCTCATCGGCGTCGACCACGTGCAGGGTGACGTGTACGGTGGTTTCGGTGATGCCGTACATATTGACCAGCACCGGGCCGTCGTCGCCCATGGTCTTGAACCAAGGCTTGAGCTGCGTCAGGTCCAGGCGCTCGCCGCCAAACACCACGAAGGCCAGCGACTCCAGGGCCTCGCGCTGTTCCGGATGTTCACTCAGATACAAAGCCAACTGATAGAAGAAGGACGGCGTCTGATTGAGCACCGTCACGCCATGCCGCCGCAAATACGCCAACAGCGCGGAAGGGTCTCGAATGATGGCCAGGTCAGGAACCAGCAAGGTTCCGCCATGCAAGAGCGCGCCGAAAATTTCCCAGACCGAAAAATCGAAGGCGTAGGAGTGCAGCAAGGGCCAGACATCCTCCGGCCCAAAGTCGTAATAGGGCTGGGACTCGGTAAACAGCCGCAGCACATTGCGATGAGTGATCAGGCTGCCTTTCGGACCTCCGGTCGAACCCGAGGTATAGATGACGTAAGCCAGGCCGTCGCGATTCGGCGCGCCGCCTGCGGGCATCTCTGCGTGATCGTCGCGCGATGGAAAGGCGTCCAGATCAAGCTGCGGGATGCCCTTGGCGGACGCGGCGGCGGCCAGCCGTTCCCGCGATTCCGCATCCACGACGATGAGCTTGGGCCGGGCGTCGTCGATGAGATAGTCCAAGCGCTCGGCCGGATACTCCGGGTCCAGCGGCAGGTAGGCGCCGCCGGCTTTCAGGATGGCCAGCATGGCGACGATCAGATTGGACGATCTGCGCACGGACAAGCCCACCAGGGTTTCGGCGTTCACGCCCATGGCGCGGAGGCGGCGGGCTAGGGCGTCCGCCCGTTGCTCCAGCTGTTGGTAGCTGAGCGAAGCCGCCGCGCATTGCACGGCGATGCGATCGGGAAAGCTCTGAACCGAGCGGGAGAAGGCCTCGGCAAGCGTTTGGCAGGCGCTTAGTTCTGCTGGATGAGTCATTGGTTTTTCATGTTCTGCCGGCTGGGGCGCTCGCGCCCTCCGGCGGTTGAAGCCTGTTTACGATCCGCTGTCGCTGTGAGACACGCACGGTCAGCGCTGCTTTGAAACGCTGATGCGTTACGAGCGCATTCCGCTTTCTCTGCGGTTTTCGCCTTGCCTCGCCCGCAAGATCGTGAACAGGCTCTTGGTCAATGGTCGGCCCTTGGTTTGGCGCTCAAGTCGCGTCCGCCGCCAAGCCGGCGTTTCCGGTGCCGGCTGGCTTGGGTTTTCTCAGCGGCTTGGGCGCGGCGCGCGGCACTTCCCCGGCGATGGTCGCGCCGGCGGTTTGCCGCAGCGGCGCGTCGAAGCCCCGCACGCACTGGGACAGCAAGGCCGATAGCTCCGCGCCCATGGCTTCAATCGACGCCGGGTCGAACATATCTGTCGCGTACTCTATGCGGACGCAACTGCGCGCGAGGTTGAAGCCGAAGGCCAGGTCGAACTTGGCGATAGGGTTGGTGCCCGGCAGCAAGGCCACGGACAGACCGTCCTGCGTCCAGCCGGCGAAGTCTTGATCGGCGGTGACCACCACCTGGAAGACTGGGTGTTGGCCGGGAACGCGCTCCACGCCAAGTTGATCGACAAGGGAGGAGAACGGCACCCGATAGCCGGCGTAACTCGCCTGGGCGGTTTGGCGGATTTTTTCGATGATGTTGCGCGGGGTGTCGGCTGTTTCGATTCGGACCGGCATGGCGAGTAAATTGACGAAATTGCCTATGGTGTCTTCGATCGCGCCTTCGCCGCGTCCGCCATGGGGGAAGCCCATGCAGACGTCGGCCTGATTGCCGCGCGCGGACAGATAGGCGGCGAGCAGGGCGGCGACGGCCATGAACGGCGAAGCGCCAAGTTGGGCGGCGCGCTGTATGTGCTCGCCCAGCAGCGCCTGGGGCAAGGCGCGCTCCAGGAACGCCCCCGCGTAGCCGCGTCTCAGCGGGCGCGGGCGGTCCGGCCTGAGATTGAGCGGGGTCGCGATTCCCGCCAGGCGGTCTAGCCAGCGGTTCAGTTCCTTCTGGTAGTCGCGGCTGCGCTGCCAGGCTCGCTCCTCGGCGGCGGCCTCCCTCACCGTCGTCGCCGGCCCCATGGCGGGCAAGAGGCCGCCTCGCAGAAGAGTGCGCAGCTCGCGCAGCCATATCTGCGCGGAATGGCCGTCAAACACCATGTGGTGGAACACCATCAACAGCACCCAGTGCTCGCGGTCGCGGCGTACTAGGCAAAAGCGGAAGAGCCGGCCGGAGGCAAGGTCGAAGACGGTGGAGCTGAAATCCCGTTCCAGGCTGGCGAAGCCGGCGTCGCGGCTGTCCAGCGGCTGTTGGCTGAGATCCGCGGTTTCGAGCACGCGAGTGGGCGGCGCGCCAATGTCCTGACGCAGGCCGGACGGCGTTTCCACAAAGCGCGTGCATAAAGCTTCATGACGCTTCAGCAGCTGTTCCAGGGCCGCCTCCAGGAGGGCGGGGTCCAGCTGGCCGTGCATCTCCAGATGCAGAGGGACATTGTACAAGGCGCGGTCCGGGGCCAGTTTCTCGAAGAAATACAGGCTTTGCTGATTGCTGGACAGCAGGCCGAGCTCCACGTCGGCCGGGCGTGGGTCCGGCGCGGCGGCTTCCCGCTCTTGCCCGCTGCTGGCGAGTTCTTGCCCATCGGCCGCCGGCAAGGCGTCCAGCTGGCGGGAAGGATCGGCCAGGCATTGCGCGGCAAACCGGACCAGCCCGTTCAACAGCCGCCGGGCGCTTGAGGCTTCGAACAAGGCGCCGGCGTACTCGAGCGCCAGCCAGACGCCGTCGTCGCGTTCGTCCAGGACAAAGCTCAAATCGCGCTTCGCGGTTTCGGTATGCGCCGCCTGCTCGGCCAGCCGCAGGCCGGCGAGACGCCAGCGCGGGCGTTTCCGCACCCGTGCGGCGACTTGAAACCATGGCGTTGAGACGCCGGATGTTTCAAGCGCCATGTCCCGGTTTCCGAATCCTTGCACGGCCTGCGAACGGACCTGGCCCAGCACCTCCCGCAGATTAGGCTTGGCGTCCAGCCTCAAGCGCAGCGGGAGCGGAGTTTCGAACAAGCCGATGATTTCATTGGCTTCCGCGTGGAGTCGTCCCGGAACGGCTGCGTCGATGAGGATTTCATCCCGGCCGCTTTCCGCGCCCAGGAAAAGACCGAGCAAGGATGAGAAAACAAGCAGCAAGGCGTCTCCCGTTTCCTGTTGAAGCTGGCGCAGCTGTTGCTCCTGCACGGCGGGGAGCTTGAGCGTCAACTCCGCGCCGTCCGTCAATACCTTGGCCGGAAACGGGCCGCCCGCGCTCAATAGTGAAAGCCGGGGCGCGCCGGCACGCCATTGTTCACGCTGCCAATGGGCGAAGTCCGCGTAATCGAGCGCATTGGGCGCGAGCTCGACGTCGCCGCCGTTCAAGGCCGCGGCATAAGCCGTTTCCAGGTCCGTCGCCAGAATGCCGGCCGACCAGGCGTCAAAAACAGCCTGATGGAACACCATGACCAGGCGCGCGTCTTCATCCGCCGGCTGAAGGAGAACAAAGCGGAATAAAGGCCCCGTCGCCAGATCGAAGGGGCGGCCGATGATTTCCCGGACGGCAGCGGCCAGGCCGGCGCTGTCTCCGCTCGCCGGTTCCAGGGGCTTCAGCTGGAGCAAGGGGCCGGGCCAGGCATGCCGCGTCGAGCAACGCAGCTCGTCGCCGTCGAAGGCCAGAGTGGTGCGCAAGGCCTCATGCTTGGCCACGACCACGGCCAAGGCCGTCTCCAATGCCGCGGCGTCCAGCGCTCCGCTCAGCTGCAGCACGATGGGAAACGAACATGAGGGCGTGCCCGGCGCCAACTGGTCAAGGGAGAACAGCCCTTGCTGCTGAAAGGACGCAAGCCAGCCGTAGCTGGCATCGAGTGAAAATTTCATAAGCGAATACCTTGGGTCGGCAAGCAGTCGACAAGAGCAAGCCTTTATTCAGCCCCGCGTCCCAAGCCGGCGACGGCTTCCGGGAAGCTTGCACGGCGCGCGGCAGACATTGAACAGGTTCTCAGCAACTGAAGCTGCTGCAGCCATATAGCCGTTCCGCGCTCAGGCCCGCGGCGCGGCAGCGCTCGAGAAACTTGTTCGACTCGACGATCTGCTTGCTGTCGGCCGAGTACTCCAGGCCGGTGACGAAGCGCATCCAGGGTTCTTGCCCCATCGCGTAGACGTAGATCTTCTTACAGTCGAACTCCTCGACGATGCTCCAGGCGTGTTCGCAGTCGGAACCGGACAAGGTGCGGGATTCGTCGTCGCGCCGGCTGAGCGGGCTGCCGGTGTAGGGGCCGTACAGCCAGCTGAGAGGCGCCCCGTCGCACTCCATGCCGATGAACAGCGTGTCCGCCTTGCCCAGACGCTCCACAATGCGGCGGTAGAGCGCGCGGTCCTTGCAGTCCGAGTCCGCCAGGAACAGGAAGCGGCGGTTTTTCAGCCGCAGGAACATGCCGTGCTTGCTTTCGATGTCCAGGTCGGCGTGCTCGCCGTAAAACGGCAGGCTGACGATTTCGCCGTCGTCGAAGCGCACGCTTTCCATCGGCTCGAGTTCGGACACGTTGCGGAAACCGAGCGCGCGCAGCGTGAGCTTCATCGACGGATCGGCCAGGCTGCGGCTGTTGTGGCGCGGAACCAGCAGGCGGCCGATGCGGCCGCGCAATTGCAGCAGCAGTTCCGGGCTGAAGTGGTCCTGATGGTTGTGGGTGATGAACACGTAGTCGATATGGTCGGGCAGGTCGTCGAAGGTCAGCCGCTGCGGTTCGCCGTCCCGGTCCCAGGTGACGAAGGGATCGATCAGCACCGAGGTGGACGCCGTTTGCAGCAAGACGCAGGCGTGGCCGAAATAACGGATGCGCACGTCGCCGCCGTGATACTCGGGCTGGTCGCGCTGCGGCGCTTCAGTGTCGAAGAAGCCGCGGAAGCGGGCTTCCTGTTCCGCCGGCACCTTCAGCGCCTGCTTCAGTTCCGCGTAAGGGACGGCGCGTATCCGGCTGGCGGCGAGCGCTTCGTGATGGGGGTCTGCGAAGGGCAGCGGGAGCACCAGCCTGGCGTCTCCGTCCAGCCGGGGCGTGTTCAGGAAGAAATGGCGCTGTTCGTCGCGTTCGGTGCTGAAGGCCAGCGCCTGCCGGTCCGCGTCCGCGGCGGCCGGATAGCTCAATAATGGGTCCAGCACGCGGAGGCCGGGATGGTGGTTGAGGTCGTAGCTGACTTCGACCAGGCCGGCCAGCGTGGGCGGCAACTCGGCGTAGACCGCGTCCAGGCTGTGGCCGCTGGCGGTTTGCTGCAGCTGGCGATTGAGTTTTTGCAGGTCTTCGGCGAAGCGGAGCAGCGGCGCGGCGTCCTTCAGCGTGTCCTGCAGCAGGCGGCGCACCGCGGGCAGATCGCTGGCCGGCAGTTCCAGGAAGGGGCCGCCCAGCATCTGGGGGTTCTTGGAGGCGGCGATATGCACATTGGGGTTGGCGATGAAGGAGCGCAGCAGCGGAATCTGGCGGAAGGCCAGATTGATCGCCTGCTGGACCGGCGATACCAGGTGACTCCAGGCGTACCAGCGGTGGAACAGGGGTTCCAGTTTGACGCCGCTTTTCAGATAGACGGCGTCGTCGGGACGAGGTGTGCTCATGCTTGCTCCAATGTCGGGGAAGAAGGGGTGGAACGGGACGAAGCCGGCGCGTCGGACGGGGCCGTCGCTTCGCTGAATCCTGCTTGCGACGAGGCGTAGTCCGCGTAGTCGGCGTATAGCCGCGGTAGCGGCGTCCAAGCGGGCTTGCCGCTGTCGGCGCGGGCGGCGTAGGCCTGGGCCAGTTCCCGCAGCAGCGGCGCGATCGGCGTGCCGGCATCGCTGTCGGCGACCTGGCGCAGCGCGGCGGGCAAGGCCAGGCCGTTGGCGGTTGTGATCGTCGTGGCAGCTTCGCTTGGAGAGTGGAGGGCGGCGTGCCGGCGGCCTAGTTCGCGCAGGGCCTGGCGCAAGGCCGGCAAGTCCAGCTCCCCCTCGTAGCGCAGCGAGACCGGCGCGCCGTCCTGTTGCTGGACGCTCAGTTGGAGCGGGCGCGGCTCATGCCGGCCAAGCGCCAGCTGCCGCGCCAATTCGGCGACGCTGGGGGCGAGGAAGAGCTGTTCCATCGACAGCTTGACGCCCAGCTTGCCGCGGATGCGGGCGGCCAGCCGCATCGCCAGCAAGGAGTCGCCGCCCAGCTCGAAGAAGCCGGCGTCCAGATCCACGGCAGGCAAGCGCAGCGTTTCCGCGAACAGCTCCGCCAGCGTCTGTTCAAGCGGGGTGGCCGGCAAGCGTTGCGGCGCGGCCGCGAAGACCGGCGCCGGCAGCGCGCCGCGGTCCAGCTTGCCGTGGGCGTTCAGCGGCAGCGCGGGCAACACCATCACCGCGGCGGGCAGCATGTAGTCGGGCAGGCTGGCGGCCAGCCCGGCGCGCAGCCGCGCGCCGTCCAGGCCGGCGCCCGCGAGCGGCACGGCGTAGGCGACCAGGCGCTTGCGGCCGTCGTCGTCGACAGGCAAGACCACGGCCTGGGCCACGCCGGTTTGCGAGCGCAGCGCGGCCTCGATCTCGCCGGGCTCGATGCGATAGCCGCGCAGCTTGATCTGCTGATCGAGACGGCCGAGGAATTCCAGCTGGCCGTCCGCCAGGCGGCGCGCCTTGTCGCCGCTGCGGTAGAGCCGGCTGCCGGGCGCGCCGAAGGGGTTGGCGACGAAGCGCTCGGCGCTGAGCGCGGGGCGGCCCAGATAGCCGCGCGCCAGGCCGGCGCCGGCTACGTACAGCTCGCCGGCGACGCCGACGGGCACTGGCTGCAAAGCTTCGTCCAGCAGATAGACCTGACTGTTGAGCACCGGTCGGCCTATGGGCGGCGCGCCGTCGGCCAGGCGGTCGCTCAGGGTGGCGCAGATAGTGGATTCGGTAGGGCCGTAGGCGTTGATCATTCGGCGGCCGCGCGCCCATTTGGCCACCACCTCGGCGGGGCAGGCGTCGGCGCCGACCAACAGAGCGCCGGGCAGCAGATCCGGCGCCGGCTCCAGCAAGGCCAACAGCGCCGGCGGCAGCAGCGCGTGGCTGATGCGCGCGGCGCGCAGCGTGCCCAGCAGGCCGTCGGCGTCCAGCTGCCTGGCGTTGGCCGGCACCAGGCAGCCGCCGCCGGCGAAGGCCATCAGCATTTCCAGCACCGAGGCGTCGAAGCCCGGCGAGGAGAACTGCAGCACGCGCGCGGACGCGTCCAGCGCGCAGCGCTCTTTCAGGTCCTGCGCCAGGCTGGCCAGCCCGGCGTGGCTGACCGCGACGCCTTTTGGCCGGCCGGTGGAACCGGAGGTGTAGATCACGTAGGCCAGATCGTCCGTCGTCAGCGGCCGCAGTCTTTCTTGCCGGCCGATGTCGCCGTCAGGGAAGCGGCGGTCGTCGTCGGTCTCCGGCGCCAGCACCGGCCCGGCGGTTTGCGGCAGGCGGGCGGCGGAGCCGGCGTCGCTCAGCACCAGGGCGGGGCGGGCGTCGTCCAGCATCAGCGCCAGCCGCTCCGCCGGATAGTTCAGGTCCAGCGGCAGATAGGCGGCGCCGGCTTTCAGCACCGCCAGTTGCGCGACGAGCAGCGCCGCCGATTTGGGCAGCGCGACCGCCACCAGCCGGCCGGGGCCGACGCCGGCGGCGATCAGCCGCCGGCCCAGCCGGTTGGCGCGGCGGTTGAGCTCGGCGTAGCTCAAGGTTTCGCCGCCGCTGTCCAGCGCCGGCGCGTCCGGCGCGCGGCGGGCCTGGCGCTCGAACAGCTCGCACAGCGGCAGCGGCGCGATGTCGCGGGCGCTGGCCCGGCCGTCCAGCAGCAGACGGCGCTCGTCCTCGTCCAGCAGGTCTTGGCGGCGCACCGGGCCGTCGGGCTCGGCGGCCAGCTGCGCGAGCACGGCGGCGTAGCAGCCGGCGTAGCGCCGCAGCGCGTCGGCGTCGTGGGCGTCGCGGTGGGCGCTCAGGCTGCCGACGATGCGCGCGCCGTCGGGGCGGAAGTTGACTTGCAGCGCGAAGCTGTTGTCCATCGCGCTGTCTTGCTGACGCCAGTCGGCCAGCGCTTCCAGCGCCTGGAAATGGGTGTAGTTGAAGATGGCCTCGCCGACGTCGCGCAGGCCGGCGTCGCGCAGCATGGTGGCCAGCGGATAGCGCCGGTGCGGCAGCAGCGCCCGTTCCGCGTCTATCACGCGGCCTATCAACCGGGTCCAGGATTCGCGCCGGATCTCCATGCGCAGCGGCACCGAGTTCAGGAACAGGCCCACCATGTGCTCCGCGTCGGCGGTTTCCGGCCGGCCGTTGGTGACCAGCGCGGTGCAGGCGCCGCTCTTGCCCGTCAGCATGGCCAGCGCGGCCAGGTGGGCGGCCAGCAACACCGATTTCAGCGGCGCGTTCAAGCGGCGCGCCAGCGCGCTCAGCGCCGCCGACACCGGGTCGGCTATGGCGATGTCGGCGTTGATCTGCAGCGGGCCGTCTGCCGTCGCGGCGGCGTTCTCTTCGCGGGCGAGCAGCGCGGGGGCGGCTTCGTAGCCGCGCAGCTGTTCCCGCCAGAAGTCCCGGCTGGCCGGCGAGGCCATCGCCTGGCGTTCCAGCGCGATGTAGTCGCGGTAGCGGCTGGACAGCGCCGGCAGCCGGCACGGCTGGCTGGCCAGCTCGGCCTGGTAGAGCTGGGCCAGTTCGACGATGAAGACCGAGTCGCTCCAGCCGTCGAGGATGGCGTGGTGGATGCGCAGCGTCAGGTGGAAGCGCCGCTCGCCCAAGCGGTGGGCGTGGGCGTGCAGCAGCGGCGCGGCGGCGGGGTCGAAAGCCTGTTTGGACCAGGCGGCGATGAAGGCGGCCAGGCTTTCTTGCTGCGCGGCGGGCGGCAAGTGGCCGAGGTCGTCTTCGCCCAGCGGAATGGCGGCCGCGGCCAACACCAGCTGCAAGGGTTCCAGATAGCCGTCCAGCGCGAAGCGGGTGCGCAGCAACTCGTGCCGCCGGCACAGAGCGTCCAACGCGCGGCGCAGCGCCGCCGCGTCGTAAGGCTGGGACACCTCCAGCCCGACGATATTGTGGTACAGCGTCGAGCCGTCGCGGAAGGCGCTGTGGAACAGCATGCCCTGTTGCAATTGGCTGAGCGGGTAGGCGTCCACCGCGTCCGGCGGCAGCCGCCGGCGGTCGGCGGGGTCCAGCAGGGAGAACGGTTCGGCCGGCGCGGCGGCGGCGGTCGCCTGTTCGGCATGGGCGGCCAGCAAGGCCACGGTGTGGTGCTCGAACAGGTTGGCCAGCTCGAAGGAGATGCCGGCCTTGAGCGCCAGGCCCTTCAGCCGCAGCGCCAGCAGCGAATCGCCGCCGAGGTTGAAGAAACTGTCGTCCAGGCCGACGCGCTCCAGGCCCAGGGTCTGGGCGAAGGCCTCGGCCAGCAGTTTTTCCTTCTCGGTGACCGGCTCGCGGTGCTCGGCCAGCGTCAGTTCCGGCGCCGGCAAGGCGCGGCGGTCCAGCTTGCCGTTGGGCGTGAGCGGCAGCGCGTCCAGCGCCACCCAGGCGGCGGGCACCATGTAGTCGGGCAGGCGGGCGGCCATCGCGTCGCGCCAGCGGGCGACGTCGGCTTCGGCGCCGGCGGCAGGCACCGCGTAAGCGACCAGCCGGCGTTGCCCGGGCGCGTCCTCGCGGATCAGCACCACGGCCTGGGCGACGCCGGGCTGGTCCAGCAGCGCGGCTTCGATCTCGCCCAGCTCGATGCGCAGGCCGCGCAGCTTGACCTGGTGGTCGAGGCGACCCAGGTATTCCAGCGCGCCGTCGTCGCGGCGGACGACGCGGTCGCCGGTGCGGTACAGCCGCTGGCCGACGGCGAAGGGATGGGCGACGAAGCGCTCGGCGGTGAGTCCCGGACGGCGCAGATAGCCGCGCGCCAGGCCGACGCCGGCGAGGTAAAGCTCGCCGGGGATGCCGGGCGGCAGCGGCCGCAGCATGGAATCGAGCACGAACAGCTGGGTGTTCCAGATCGGGTGGCCGATGGGCACCGAACGGCTGTCGCGGGCCGGGTCGCAGGTCCAGGCGGTGACGTCGACGGCGGCCTCGGTGGGGCCGTAGAGATTGTGCAGCGGACAGGGCAGCGTTTGGGCGGCGCGGGCCAGCAGCGGCGCGGGCAAGGCTTCGCCGCTGCACAGCACGCGGCGCAGGCTGACGCAGCCGGCGCTGGCGGGCTCCAGCAGGAAGGCGTCCAGCATGGACGGCACGAAATGCAGGGTGGTGACGCCGCGGCGGCGGATCAGTTCGGCCAGATAGGCGGGATCGCGATGGCCGTCGGGCCGGGCCAGCAGCAGCGAGGCGCCGGCGAGCAGCGGCCAGAAGAATTCCCATACCGAGACGTCGAAGCTGGACGGGGTTTTTTGCAGCACCACGTCGTTGTCGGCCAGCGGGTAGGCGTGTTGCATCCACAGCAGGCGGTTGACGATGGCGCGGTGGCTGTTGACGGCGCCCTTGGGGCGGCCGGTGGAGCCGGAGGTGTAGATGACGTAGGCCGGATGCCTATCGTCGCCGGCGAGTTCCAGCGGCGCGTCGGACAGCGTCTCGAGCGCGGCGTCGATCTGGTCCAGGCACAGCGCGCGTTCGACCGGCAGGCCGGCCAGCAGCTCGGAGCGGGACAGGACCACGGCGGGCTGGGCGTCGTCCAGCATGAAGGCGATGCGCTCGGCCGGATAGTCGAGATCGAGCGGCAGATAAGCGCCGCCGGCCTTGAGCACGGCGAGCAGGGCCACCACCAGATCGATGGAACGGGGCAGCGCGACGGCGACCAGGGTTTCGGGTCCGACGCCGTCGGCGCGCAGGCGGCGGGCGAGGCGGTTGGCGCGCTGATGCAGCTGGCGGTAGCTAAGGGCGACCTCGTCGAAGCGCAGCGCCTCGGCGTCGGGGCTGAGTTCCGCCTGGCGTTCCAGCAACTGGGTCAGGGTGGCGGCGGGCAGCGGGGCGGCGGTGCGGTTCCAGGCGGCCAGCGCGTCTTGTTGGGCCGGCGTGGCCGGCTGGAGGCGTGAGAGGGGCAGTTCGGGCTGCTCGGCGATCAGGCGCAGCAGTTCCAGCAGTTGCCGGGCGATGCCGTCGACGGCATCGGCGGAGAAGAGGTCGGGCCGGTAGCCGAAGCGCAGCTCGAGTTCGGGTCCGGGGACGGCGCACAGGCTGAGCGGGTAGTGCGAGGTGTCGGCGCCGTCGCCGCCGAGCGGAATCAAGGCCAGGCCGTCGGCCACCTTGCCGTCGGCCGCGCCGGGCAGCGCCGGATAGCTTTCGAAAACCAGCAGGGTGTCGAACAGCTCCGTTCTTCCCGCCGCCTGCTGAATCTCGGCGAGGCTGAGGTGCTGATGCTCGATCAGCGCGGCCTGCTGGGTCTGCAGGCGTTGCAGCAGGGCAGCGAGGGTTTCCTCGGGCCGCAGGCGCAGGCGCAGCGGAACGGTGTTGATCAGCAGGCCGACCATGCGTTCGACGCCGGGCAGCTCCGGTGGGCGTCCGGAGACGGTGACGCCGAAGACGACGTCGTCTGAGGCGCTGAGGCGGGCGAGCAGGATGGCCCAGGCCGCTTGCAGTAAGGTGTTGAGGGTGACGCCCAACTGGCGGGCCCGCGCCTGCAGCGGGGCGGTTTCTGTTTGCCGGGACAGCGTCAGTTGGCGCTCCCCAGCGGCGGCGGCGGCCAGTTTGGCCGGCTCGTCCAGCGCCTCCAGGCTGGCGGCCCAGGCGCGGGCGGCGGCGGCCTTGTCCTGTTGTTGCAGCCAGGCCAGATAGTCGCGGTAGGGCGCGGCGGGCGGCAGCGCGGCCGATTCTCCCTGGCGGTAGAGCGCGAACAGCTCGTCCATCAGGATGGGCATGGACCAGCCGTCGAACAGCAGGTGGTGGAAGCTCCACAGCAGTTGGTGGCGCTCGGCGTCCAGCTTGACCAGGATGAAGCGCAGCAGCGGCGGCTTGCCCGGATCGAAGCGGCGGCGCAGGTCCGCCTCCAGCAGCGCGTCCAGCGCGGCGGCGTTCTGGCCGGACAGGTCTTCCTCGCGCCAATCCAGTTCAAACTCGCGGGGCACCACCTGGCGCGGCTGCGCCAGCCCCTTGTAGACGAAGGCGGAGCGCAGATTGGGATGGCGTTGCAGCAGTGCCTCGGCCGCCCGCCTGAGCCGGCAGGCGTCCAGGACGCCGCGCAGCTCGAAGCGGTTGCGGACATGGTAGGCGTCCACCTCGCGTTCGTCGTACAGCGCGTGAAACAGCAATCCTTGCTGCAATGGCGACAGCGGCAGGATTTCGGCGATCTTCGACATCGTGAACCTCGCAATGGGCGGTCGCCGTTGGCGGCCGCCCGGAAAGTATTTGGAACCGGTTCTTAAGAGCGTATTTACGATCTCGCGAGCTAAGGCGAGACAAGGCGAAAACCGCTGAGAAAGCGGAATGTACAGGTGGTACATGAGCATTTCGAAGCGGGTTTCAACGCCGTATCGCTGACGCGCAGCAGATCGTAAACAGGCTCTTAGAAGCCGGCTTCGATCAGGTCTATCTCCTCCTGCGACAGCCCGCCGGCCAGGGGATGGTCGGACGGCGTGCTGCCGCCGACGTCCGGCGCGTGGCCCAGCCTGGCCAAGGCGCGCAGCGCGTCGAACCAGTCCTCCGCCAGCCTCTCGATCTCCTGCCGGTCGAACAGGCGGCCGGCCCACAGCCAGGTGGCCACCAGTTCCGGTCCGTCCGGGCCGTCGTGGGTGGCGGCGTTGAGCTCGATGGCGTGGGACTGCGGCACCGAAGGATCGCTGTTCCCGTCCAGCCCGGCCGCTTCCGGCGCCGGCATCCAGTCGCCGCGCGCCGGCGTGGCGAAGCGTCCCAGGTAGTTGAAACCGAGCTGAGCCGGCGGCGCGCCGCTCAGCCGGGCGGCGGTCTCTGGATTGAGATAGCGCAGCAAGCCGTAACCCAGGCCCCGGTCCGGCAGCGCGCGCAATTGCTCCTTGACCCGTTTCAGTGCGTCGCCCAGCACGGCGGCGTCGTCCAGGGCCGCGGCGGCGGAGACGCCGGGATCGAGGCAGACCGGGAACAGGCTGGTGAACCAGCCCACGGTGCGGGAGAGGTCGCAATGCTCGCCCAGCTCTTCGCGGCCATGGCCTTCCAGCTCCAGGCGCACGACGGTGCCGTCGCTCCGTCCCTGGTCTTGCCGCCAGCGCGCCACCGCCAGCGCGAAGCCGGTGAGCAGCACGTCGTTGATGCCGGCGTGGAACAGCGCCGGCACCCGGGTCAGCAGCTCGGTGGTGACGGCGGCGGGCAGCACCACGCTCAGACGCCGACTGGCGCCGGCCGTGTCCAGCGCCGGGTCCAGCGGGCAGGGCGACAACAGCGGGTCGGGCTGGCTTTGGATAGCGGCCCACATCGGGGTTTCGGCCGCGCGGGCGGCGCGGACGGCGTCCTCGTTCAGCAGCAGCGCCCAGCGGCGGAAGGAGGTGGCCACCGGATCGAGCTGGATGGGCCGGCCGGCCTGGCCGTCGCGCCAGGCGGAGGCCAGGTCCGGCAGCAGAATGCGCCAGGAGACGCCGTCCACCGCCAGGTGGTGGATGCCCAGCCACAGCCTGCCCGGCGCGTCCGGGCCGGCGTCCAGCCACAGCGCCCGCAGCATGGCGCCGGCGGCGGGGTCCAACTGTCGCGCCGCGGCGGCGATGTCGGCCGGCGGGATCTCCAGATGCGCGTCCGCCGCGATGCGGCGCAGGCAGTCCTGCGCCGATGTCGAGCCGACCGGCGGCACGTTCAGGCCGCCGTCGACGTCCAGCCGCATCCGCAGCGCGTCGTGTTTGTCCAGCAAGGCCTGCAGCGCCTGCTCCAGATGAGCTTGTTCCAGTCCGGCGGGGGTTTGCAGCAGCATGGATTGGTAAAAGCCGCCTTGCGGGCCGCCGCGCTCCAGCCACCAGCGGATGATGGGCGTCGCCGGCAGCGGGCCTTCCGCGGTGTCCTCGGCCGCGATGGCGGCGACCGGCCGAGCGACGGCGGCCAGCGCCTCTACCCGAGGATGGAGGAAGACCTCGCGCGGGCTCAGCAGCAAGCCTTGCCGCCGCGCGCGGCTGACCAGCAGGATGGAGGCGATGCTGTCGCCGCCGAGATCGAAGAAGCCGTCGTCCAGACCGACTTCGTCCAGGCCCAGCAGCTCGGCGTACAGTCCGGCCAGGATGCGTTCGGCGTCGCTGCGCGGCGGCCGCCGGTCGCCGCCGGCCTGGAGCTCGGGAGCCGGCAGCGCGCGGTGGTCCAGCTTGCCGTTGGGGGTCAGCGGCAGCGCGTTCAGCGCGACGACGGCGGCTGGCACCATATAGTCCGGCAGCTGCGCCGCCAGGGCTTGTCTGAGCGTGGACGGGTCGATGTCGGCGCCGGGGTGGAGGGCGACATAGGCGAGCAGCTGGCGCGGCGCGCCGTCCGTCTCGCGCAGCACCGCCCGCGCCTGGGATACTGCCGGGTGTTCGCGCAGCCTGGCTTCGATTTCGCCGAGTTCGATGCGGAAGCCGCGCAGCTTGATTTGTTGATCGGCGCGGCCGAGGAACTCCAGCTGGCCGTCGGCGCGCCAGCGCGCCCGGTCGCCGCTGCGGTACAAGCGGCTGCCGGCGGGGCCGAAGGGGTTGGCCACGAAGCGCTCCGCGCTGAGCGCCGGCTGATCCAGATAGCCGCGCGCCAGGCCGCTGCCGGCCAAGTAGAGTTCGCCGGGCGCGCCTGCTGGCAGCGGGCGCAGCGCGGAATCCAGCACATAGGCGCGGGTATTGTCCATCGGCGCGCCTATCGGCAGCGACGCAGCCAGAGTCTGATCGCGCGGCAGCGGGTAGCAGGTGGCGAAGGTGGTGGTCTCAGTGGGGCCGTAGACATGGACCAGCTCCAGTTGCGGATAGCGCTCCCGCACTCGCTGGAAGGCGCGGAGCGAGGCGGACTCGCCGCCGGTCCACAGCGTGCGCAGGCTGGCGAAGCAGTCCGGCCGCTCCTCGGCCAGCAGGTTGAACAGCGCGGTGGTCAGGAAGGCCGCGCTGACGCTTTCCCGCTGCAGCACGTCCGCCAGCGAGTCGATGTCGTTGTCCCAAGGCGGCGCCAGCGTTGCTTGGCCGCCGTGCAGCAAGGGCGCCCACAGCTCGTAGGTGGCGGCGTCGAAGGCATGCGGAGAGTGCAGCAACACCTTGCTCTGGGACGCGCCCTCCCAGCGGCGGTCCAGCGCCAGATCCCTGACGTTGGCGTGGCTGATGGCAATGCCCTTGGGCACGCCGGTGGAGCCGGAGGTGTACATCACATAGGCCAGCGCGTCGGGGGTCAGCTCCAGGCGGGGCGGGCGCTCGGCGCTGTCGGACGGACCGTCTATCCGCAGCACCGGCAGGCCCGGCGGCAGCATGGCCGGCGCCGGGGCCTCGTCGGCCAGCAGCAGCGCGGCGCGCGACTGGGTCAGGGTCCAGGCCCGCCGTTCTTCCGGCTGGGCGGTGTGCAGAGGTATATAGCAGCCGCCGGCCTTGAGCACGCCCAGGATGGCCACCGGCAACAGAGGACCGCGTTGCAGCCACAGCGCCACCGGCGTTTCCACGGTCACGCCGGCCGCGCGCAAGCGGTGGGCCAGCGCGTTGGATTGCCGGTCCAGCTGCCGGTAGCTCAGGCGAAGGTCGCCGGCGCAGACCGCGACGGCGTCCGGCGTTAGCTCGGCCTGTCGGCGGAACAACTCGGGCAGCGTCGCCGATGGCGTGGCGCGCGCGGTGGCGTTCCAGCCGTCCTGCTGGCGGCTTTCGGTTTCGTCCAGCCAGCGCAAGCTGGCCAGTGGCAGCTCAAGATCGCCCGCCAGCGCCTGGAACAGGCGCGACAGGCTGGCGAGGAGGCGTTCGGCCGCCGTCGGCGGGAAGGCGTCGGCGCGGCAGCCCAGCCGGAGTTCCAGCCTTTCCCCCGGCACCACGCAGAGGCCCAGCGGGTAATGCGACACGTCGCCGCCCAAGCCTTCGACGGGACGCACGCTCAGGCCGTCGCCGGCGCGGCTTTGGCGCAGCGCGTCGAGCTGCGGGTAGTTTTCGAACACCATCAGCGTGTCGAACAATTCTTCCATGTCCGTCAGCTGCCGGATGTCTCCGAGTCCGAGGTGCTGATGCTCCATCATCGCGGCCTGGCGCGATTGCTGATCGTCCAAGAAGCCGGCCAGCGTGGTCGACGGCTCCAGTTTCAGACGCAGCGGCACGGTGTTGATCAGCAGGCCCGGCAGCCTCTCGATGTCTTCCAAGGGCGCGGTTCGCCCGGACACGGTGATGCCGAACAGCAGATCGTCGCGGCCGGTCAGGCGCGCCAACAGCAGGCCCCAGGCGGCTTGGGCCAGGGTGTTGAGGGTCAGCCCGCGACGCCGCGCCTGGGCGGCCAGCGCGGCGCTGAGCTCTGTCGACAGCGCGGCGGTGTGCAGATCCGGCCGCCGCTCGGCGGCGGGGAGGCCCGGCGCCACCAGGGTGGGCTCGTCCACGCCGCGCAGGTATTCGCTCCAGGCCTGGCGGGCGGCGTCCCGGTCGCGGCCGGATAGCCAGCGCAGATAATCGCGGTAGGCCGGCGCGGGCGGCAGCGCGGCCGCCTCCCCCTGGCGGTAGAGCGCGAACAGCTCTTCCAGCAGCACGGGAAGGGACCAGCCGTCTAGCAGCAGGTGGTGGAAAGTCCAGAGCAGCAGGTGGCGCTCCGGCGCCAGCCGGATCAGGGTGAAGCGCAGCAGCGGCCCGCGGTCCGGCGGCATGCTCTCTCCATGATCGGCTGTCTGTATGTCTTCCAGCCGCGCGCGCGCGTCGTCTCGGCTCAGCGCCGACAAATCGGCTTCCCGCCACGGCGCGGCGCCGTCCCGGCTCAGCGCCTGCATCGGCTGCAAGGTGTCGTGGTGAATGAAGGAGGCCAGCAGGTGCGGGTGGCGGCGCAGCAGGCCTTCGCCGGCGCGGCGCAAGGCGGCGGCGTCCAGCGCGCCGTCCAGCTCGATGCGCATCTGCACCACATAGGGGTTGGCGGCGGAGTGGTCGTAGAGCGCGTGGAACAGCAGGCCTTGCTGCAGCGGCGTCAGCGGCAGCAGTTCGGCGAGTCCGGGGTGGCGGCGGCTCAGGCGCTCGATTTCGGCCGGCTCCAGCCGCAGCAAGGGCGCGTCGGCGCGCGCTTCGGCGGCCGGGGCCGATGCCTCGGTCGCGACCAGGGCGAGGCCGCGGACGCTGCGCTGTTCGAACACCTGGCGCGGCGTCAGGCTCAGCCCCCGTTTGCGGGCCAGGCTCACCAGCTGGATGGAGCTGATGCTGTCGCCGCCGAGGTTGAAGAAGCTGTCGTCCAGGCCGACGCGCTCCAGGCCCAGGGTCTGGGCGAAGGCCTCGGCCAGCAGTTTTTCCTTCTCGGTGACCGGCTCGCGGTGCTCGGCCAGCGTCAGTTCCGGCGCCGGCAAGGCGCGGCGGTCCAGCTTGCCGTTGGGCGTGAGCGGCAGCGCGTCCAGCGCCACCCAGGCGGCGGGCACCATGTAGTCGGGCAGGCGGGCGGCCATCGCGTCGCGCCAGCGGGCGACGTCGGATTCGATGCCGGCGGCAGGCACCACATAGGCGACCAGCCGGCGCTGTCCGGGCGCGTCTTCGCGGATCAGCACCACGGCCTGGGCGACGCCGGGCTGCTCCAGCAGCGCGGCTTCGATTTCGCCCAGCTCGATGCGCAGGCCGCGCAGCTTGACCTGATGGTCGAGGCGGCCCAGGTATTCCAGCGCGCCGTCCTCGCGGCGGACGACACGGTCGCCGGTGCGATACAGTCGCTCGCCGACGGCGAAGGGATGGGCGACGAAGCGCTCGGCAGTCAGAGCCGGACGGCGCAGATAGCCGCGCGCCAGGCCGACGCCGCCGAGGTACAGCTCGCCGGGGATGCCGGGCGGCAGCGGCCGCAGCATGGAATCGAGCACGAAGAGCTGGGTGTTCCAGATCGGGCGGCCGATCGGCACCGAACGGCTGTCGCGCGCCGGGTCGCAAGTCCAGGCGGTGACGTCGACGGCGGCCTCGGTGGGGCCGTAGAGATTGTGCAGCGGACAGGGCAGCGTTTGGGCGGCGCGGGCCAGCAGCGGCGCGGGTAAGGCTTCGCCGCTGCACAGCACGCGGCGCAGGCTGGTGCAGCCGGCGCTGGCGGGCTCCAGCAGGAAGGCGTCCAGCATGGACGGCACGAAATGCAGGGTGGTGACGCCGCGGCGGCGGATCAGCTCGGCCAGATAGGCGGGGTCGCGATGGCCGTCGGGCCGGGCCAGCAGCAGCGAGGCGCCGGCGAGCAGCGGCCAGAAGAATTCCCAGACCGAGACATCGAAGCTGGACGGCGTCTTCTGCAGCACCACGTCGTCGTCGGCCAGCGGGTAGGCGTGCTGCATCCACAGCAGGCGGTTGACGATGGCGCGATGGCTGTTGACGGCGCCCTTGGGGCGGCCGGTGGAGCCGGAGGTGTAGATGACATAGGCCGGATGTCTGTCATCGTCGTGGAGGTCCAGCGGCGCGTCGGACAGCGTCTCGAGCGCGTCGTCGATCAGATCCAGGCACAGCGCGCGTTCGACCGGCAGGCCGGCCAGCAGCTCGGAGCGGGACAGGACCACGGCGGGCTGGGCGTCGGCCAGCATGAAGGCGAGACGCTCGGCCGGATAGTCGAGATCGATCGGCAGATAAGCGCCGCCGGCCTTGAGTACGGCGAGCAAGGCCACCACCAGATCGACGGAACGGGGCAGCGCGACGGCGACCAGGGTTTCGGGGCCGACGCCGTCGGCGCGGAGGCGGCGGGCGAGGCGGTTGGCGCCTTGGTGCAGCTGGCGGTAGCTGAGGGCGACCTCGTCGAAGCGCAGCGCCTCGGCGTCGGGGCTGAGTTCAGCTTGGCGTTCCAGCAACTGGGTCAGGGTGGCTGCGGGCAGCGGGGCGTCGGTGCGGTTCCAGGCGGCGAGCGCGTCTTGCTGGGCCGGGGAGGCCGGCTGGATGCGTGCAAGCGGCAGTTCTGGCTGTTCGGCGATCAGGCGCAGCAGTTCCAGCAGTTGCCGGGCGATGCCGTCGACGGCGTCGGCGGAGAAGAGGTCGGGCCGATAGCCGAAGCGCAGCTCGAGTTCGGGTCCGGGGACGGCGCACAGGCTGAGCGGGTAGTGCGAGGTGTCCACGCCCTGGCCGCCCAGATAGCCGATGGACAGCGCGTCGTCCACGCGGCGGTCGTCGTCGGCGATCGGATAGTTTTCAAAGACCAGCAGGGTGTCGAACAAATCGCCAAGGCCGGCCGCCTGCTGGATCTCGGCGAGGCTGAGGTGTTGATGCTCGATCAACGCGGCCTGCTGGGCCTGTAGGCGCTGCAGCAGGGCGGTCAGAGTTTCCTCGGGCTGCAGCCGCAGACGCAGCGGGACGGTGTTGATCAGCAGGCCGACCATGCGTTCGACGCCGGGCAGCTCCGGCGGGCGTCCGGAGACGGTGACGCCGAAGACGACGTCGTCGGCGGAGGTTAGGCGGGCGAGCAGAATGGCCCAGGCCGCTTGCAGCAAGGTGTTGAGGGTGAGGCCCTGCCGGCGGGCCAGCCGCTCCAGCATGGCGTAGACCGCCGGGTCCGCCGTCACATTGTGGTTGCGCGGCAGCTGTCGGCTTTTTTGCGCGCTCGGCGCCAGACGCGTCGGCTGCTCCAGTTCCGCCAGATGGTTAATCCATTGGCGCTTGGCGGCGTCGCGGTCCCGTACATGCAGCCAGGCCAGGTAGTCGCGGTAGGGAATGGCGGGCGGCAGCTCGTCGCCGCGGTAGAGGGCGAACAGTTCGCGCAGCAGTACCGGCACTGACCAGCCGTCGAACAACAGGTGGTGGAAGCTCCACAGCAGTTGATGGCGCTCCGCGTCCAGCTTGGTCAGGGTAAAACGCAGCAGCGGCGCTTGCGCCGGGTCCACGCCGGCGGCGTAGTCCTCCGCGCGCAGCCGCTCCAGGACGCGCAACTGTTCATCGGCCTGATGCGCGGACAGGTCCAGCTCGCGCCAAGGCGTTTCCACGCGCTCCAGTACGATTTGCGCCGGCTGCTCCAGGCCGTCCGCGGAGAAGGCGGCGCGCAGATGGTGATGGCGTTGAAGCAAGCCTTCGGCGGCCGCCCGCAGCTTGTCCGCTTCCAGCGGGCCGTCCAGTTGGAAGCCCATCTGTATCAGGTAGACGTCGCTTTGACCCTCGTCGTACAACAGATGGAACAGCAGGCCTCGCTGCAGCGGCGACAACGGCAGCACCGCGCTGACCGCCGGATAGCGGGCGCGGATGCTTTCCAGGTCCGCGGCGCTGACCGGCGGCAATTCGCCCGCCGCCGCGTCGGGCTCCACCGGGCGGACCCGGAGCGCCAGACGCTCGATGCTGGGATGGTCGAAAACATCCTGCGGGCTGAATTGCAGGCCGTGGGCGCGGGCGCGGCTGACCAGCAGAATGGCGCTGATGCTGTCGCCGCCCAGGTCGAAGAAGCCTTGGCCCAGACCCGCCCTGGACACTCCCAGCACTTCCACGTATAGCTTGGCCAGCGTTTTCTCCAGCCAGTTCCGCGCCTCGCCGGCGTCGGCGTCGTCGAAATCCGGCGCGGGCAGCGCCTGTTTGTCCACCTTGCCGTTGGGCGTTAGCGGCAGGCGCTCCAGCGGCACCACCGCCGCCGGCACCATGTAGTCGGGCAATAGCTCGGCCAGCGCCGCGCGCAAGGCCGCGCCGTCGGCTTGCAGGCCGGCGCGGGAAACGACATAGGCGACCAGCTGTTTGATGCCGGGCAAGTCTTCGCGCAGGCGGACCACGGCCTGGCTCACGCCGGCTTGTTGCGTCAGCAGATGTTCGATCTCGCCGGGCTCGATGCGGTAGCCGCGCAGCTTGAGCTGCTCGTCCGTCCGTCCCAGGTAGTCCAGAGAGCCGTCGGCGCGCAGCCGCGCCAGGTCGCCGCTGCGGTACAGGCGGCTGCCGGCGGGGCCAAAGGGATTGGCGACGAAACGCTCGGCGCTCAGCGCCGGCCGGCCCAGATAGCCGCGGGCCAGCCCGCCGCCAGCGAGATACAGCTCGCCCTCGACGCCCGGCGGCAGCGGTCGCAGGGCGTCGTCCAGCACGTAGACCTGGACGCCGGGCAGCGGTGCGCCGATATCGGCGGGCTCATCGTCCCGCATCTGGCCGCTCATCGTCGCGCACACGGTGGCCTCGGTGGGGCCGTAGGCGTTCAGCATGGTCCGGCCGGCTGACCAGCGCCGCACCTGGGCCGCCGGGCAGGCCTCGCCGGCGACGATCAGGCCGCAATGGGGCGGGATGCCGCCGTCCGGCATGAGGGCCAACGCGCTGGGCGGCAGCGTCAGATGGCTGATTTTCTGACGGGCCAGCAAGTCGGTCAGCGCGGCGCCCGGCGTCAGTTCCGCCGCCGGCGCGGTGACCAGGCAGGCGCCGGAAAGCAGGGTCATGGCGACTTCGGAGAAGGCCGCGTCGAAACTGGAAGACGCGAATTGCAGCACGCGGGCGCCGGGGCTTATGTCGAAGCGCCGGCTCTGGGCGCGCGCCAGAGCGCCTATGCCGCGGTGAGTCACCGCCACGCCCTTGGGCTGACCGGTGGAGCCGGAGGTGTAGATCAGATAAGCCAGCTGGTCCGGGGAATCGAGAAGAGGAAGCGCCTGTTCCGGCTGCGCCTGCCACATGGGCTGTTCGGTATCCAGTTCCACCACCCGAGCCCAGTGAACCGGCAGTTGCTCGGTCAGCGCGGCCCGCGTCAGCAATGCGGCCGGCATGGCGTCGTTGAGAATGTAGGCCAGCCTTTCCCGCGGGTAGTCGGGGTCCAGCGGCAAATACGCGCCGCCGGCCTTGAAAATAGCCAGCATGGCGATGATCTGCTCGGGCGAGCGGTCCAGGCACAGCCCCACCGGCGTTTCGCGGTCTATGCCCAGTTCCCGCAGATAATGGGCCAGACGATTGGCCTGGTCGTCCAGTTCGCGGTAGCTAAGCGTGCGTGCGCCGTGTTGCAGCGCGATGGCGTCGGGATGGTCCGCCGCGCTTCGGGCGAACAGGGCGGCGAAGGTTTCGGCGGAAGCGGCCGCGGTGTGCGGATTGCGGGAGGGGAAAACGGCGTTGTCGTTCATATCGCACCTTGGATGGCTTGCGGTACAGGCGTGAGGCCGCAACCTTCCGCGCATGCGCGGCCGGCCGGCGATTTTTTCGGTGTGGAGCGGGATGGCTGTCGAGGGGCCGCGGCGAGCGCGCCGCCGCAATACGGATAGAGAAACGCCGCGCTTTGTCTTGAAAGCGGGTGCGTCTCGGCATGGCCCCCTTGAGCCGGGGCGGGAATCAGCCGGTGGAGAGCAAGGCGTCCTGAGCGCGTGCCAGACTGGCGGGCCGCATGTCTATCCAGTTTTGTTCGATATGGTCAAGACAGGACTGGCGGTCCGAGGGGCCGAAACAGGCTTGCCAACCCTCCGGAACAGGAGCGAACTCGGGCCAGAGCGAGTACTGGCCCTCATCGTTGATCAGGGCGAAAAAAACGCCTTCCTTATTGTCGAACGGGTTCGCCATGACACTTCTCCCTGTGACTCTCTCATGAGGTTTGTCTGCATCAATTTGCAGAAATATCCGAACAGCATATCAACACAAAATGAAAATGTCATTAAATAAATATGGTTTTATCGCAATAAATGAACTATGGCGAGGCGGAACCAGCAAAAACGAAAGGGGCCGACGGCTCTAACCTGTAGGCTATTCAAAGTCCGGCGAGCTGGTGCGAGACCGGATGCAAAGCCCTGGC
Source organism: Chromobacterium sp. IRSSSOUMB001 (assembly GCF_023507765.1). Classification (NCBI taxonomy): domain Bacteria; kingdom Pseudomonadati; phylum Pseudomonadota; class Betaproteobacteria; order Neisseriales; family Chromobacteriaceae; genus Chromobacterium; species Chromobacterium sp. IRSSSOUMB001. The sequence continues at coordinate 228,158 of NZ_JALCYU010000008.1, read as the reverse complement.
GGAGCGGAAGGCGCATACGGAACATGAGCGTTTTGAAGGGGCGCTCATCGTGCAATGCCGGCGCCTAGCCCGCCATGCGCTTCATCACGCGTTCGATTTCATCCTGCAGCCGGCCGATGTCTATGGGTTTGGTCATGAACCCGTCCATGCCGGCAGACATGGCCGCTTCGCGATCCTCCTGAAACGCTCCGGCCGTCAAAGCGATGATGGGCGTGGCGCGTTTGTCGCTGTCGGGATGCACCTGGCGGATGAACTTGCAGGCGGTGATGCCGTCCATCACCGGCATTTGAATGTCCATCAGGATGAGGTCTATATCATGGTGCTGCCACGCGTTGATTACTTCTTTCCCGTTGGATGCGGTGTAGATCCGGTGCCCGTATTTTTCGAGCAGGACGGTGACGATGTCCAAATTGATTAAGTCGTCATCGGCCACCAGGATGCTCAAGGGAGGCAGGGGGGCGGAGCTGAACTCCGTATCGGGTGGATCCTGGCAGGGTAAGGCGTCAAGCGGCGCCGGGCGCAAGGGAAGGTAAACCTGAAAGACGGAGCCTTTGTTGAGGGCGCTTTGCACTTCTATCCGGCCGCCCATCTTCTGCGCCAGCTGCAAGGCGATGGTGGTGCCCAGGCCGGTGCCGCCAAAGCGGCGGGTGGTCGAGGCGTCCGCTTGGGAAAAGGGTTCGAACAGCTTGGCCAGGGTGTCCTGGCTCATGCCAATGCCGCTGTCCCTGATGATGACGACCACGTTTTCTTCCGCGGACAGCACCGTCAGCCAGACCCCGCCCTGAGCGGTGAACTTGATGGCGTTGCCCACCAGGTTCATCAAGATCTGCCGCACCCGGAAAGCGTCGCCAATAAAGACCTGCTGGATAATGGCCGGATATTTCAGATGCAGGGAGATGCCCTTCTTGCTGGCGCTCAGCTGCAGGATATCGATCACGTGTTCCGCTACTTCGCGCAAAGAGAAGGGCGCCTCTTCCAACTCCAGCGCGTTTTGCTCCAGCTTTGCCGTGTCGAGAACATCGTTGAGCAGGCCCAGCAAGCTCTTGGCGGAGTGGTTGACGGTTTTGAGCATGCTTTTCTGCTTGTCGTCCAACTCCGTGTCTTGCAATAAATCGGTGTAGCCGATGATGGCGTTCATCGGCGTCCTGATTTCATGACTCATATTGGCCAAAAAGGCGCTTTTGGATTTAACGGCGGAAAGCGCGCGGTTTTTGGCTTCAATCAAAGCGAACTCCGCTGCTTTTTTCTCCGAAATATCCAGGATCACCCCGTCAATCAACAGCAGCGCGCCGTTGTCGTCGTATACGCCGCGGGCGCTTTCCAATACCCAGCATTCCTCTTGATTCAGGCCGAGCAGGCGGTATTCGACGATATAAAGCTGATGCTGCTCCAAAGCGTAGCGGATGGTTTCACAAACCCTTTCCTTGTCTTCCGGGTGAACGATATCCAGTAGCTGAATACGGCCGTCCAGAAAGGATTTGGCCGGCCAGCCGCATAGTTTTTCTATGTCTTCGCTGATGAATATGGATTTCCACGGCTCCTGGGAATGGCTGCGAAAGGCGACGCCGGGGATGTTGTCGATCAAGGTGCGAAACTGGCTTTCACGCTCTTCCAGCTCCTTTTGGATGCGGTGGCGCGCGCTGATGTCGCCGATGAAGCCGACGTAAATAACTTGCTCGGGCAGCAGCACCTTGCCTATCGATAAGCGGATGGGAAACTGACTGCCGTCCTTTTTGAGCGCCATCTCCTCGCGTTCCCGGCCAATCAATTTCGTGATCTGGGTTTCCATATAATCGGCAAGAGAGCGATCATGTTTGGCGCGGTGCGGTTCCGGCACCAACAGATTGATGCTCTTGCCCAGCAACTCTTCCACCTGCCATCCAAACAGTCTTTCCACCGCGGGGTTGGCGCTCAAGATGCAGCCCTTCTCGTCAATGGTGATGATGCCGTCCAACGAGGTGTTGAACGTGGCTTGCAGCTTCAGCTCGTTGCTTAGTGTTCTTTGATACAAGGGGCGGTACCGCAACAACACATTGCACGCGAAGACGATATTGCCAAGCAGGAGCACCGTGATGGCGATGGCGACGGCCAAGCCCGCATTGTCTTCAAAGGGGCTGTGGAAAGCCGGGTCCGGCGTGCCGATGAAGCGGGCGGCCTCCATACCGAAATAATGCATACCCGCAATGGCAACCCCCATGACCACGCCGCTGAGCAGCGTCATCCCTCCCTTGCCGATTTTCTTACTGTCCAGACCAAAGCGTATCCATAGCGACAAGGTGCTTAGCAGCACGGCGAGCAAGATTGAAATGGCGAACCACGAGGGGTCGTAACGGAGCAGCGGCGTCATGCGTATGGCCGCCATGCCGGAGTAGTGCATGGTGCCGATGCCGCTTCCCACCAGCACCCCGCTGATCAATAGCTGTTTCCCGTCGATTTTGGGCTGAGACAGTAAGTGAAGGGCAATGAGCGACGCGGCGACGGCGGGCAGCATGGACAAGAGAGTGGGAAGCAGCGCGTACTGGATTGTGCTGCAAATGCTGAAGGCCAGCATGCCGACAAAATGCATCGCCCATATGCCGCCGCCCATTGCGCAAGAGCCGGTGGCAAGAGCGACCCAGCGCAGCCAGCGCTCGCTGGCTTCGCGAGCCAAGCCGGCTATCTGCAGCGCCAAGCAAGAGGTAAATATGGCCACCAGTAAGGAGAGCGCCACCAGCCACAAGTTGTATCTGGTTGGCAAAAACAAATAGGACTGGTAAGCGTCAATGAAAAACGAGCCGAGCATGACCTCCCCATTTTCAATAGCTTCTTCACGCTATGCCAATTAGCCGCAGGGGCTTTCCTCCGGTATAGACAATGGAGACATTGTCGCACCAGCGTTGTGCAGGAAGGTTATTCCATCCGCCACCCCGCGCAATGCGGGAATCTAGCGCTGCTTTGGCAACTACAGCGACTAGGTTTTATACATGGAGGATTGGCATGTCAAAGACATGATTCTGGGGCGTATGCGGGAGCCGGGGAAGTCCAAACCTCTACCCAAAGTCTTGTTTTACCGGGGTGAACTTTACTATCTATAGAAGATATCGATAGGTGTATGTATGCCGGAGTGGAGATCTTGCCAGACCGATTTGAAGCCAAGCTGCGAGTAGTCATTACCGTTTCCATGTTGTTTGTAGCTGTGCTGTCGTTTTCTATTTGGAAAGTTGTGGACAGCGCTAAGCAAGCAGCGCGCTGGCTGACGAACAGCGTGATGGTCGCGGACCAGTTGGCTCATATCCGCGGCTTTACCGTGCATGCGGAAATCAGCACCCAGAACTTTCGCCTGACAGGTGATGAATCCAATCTAAAAGAGCGCGATAGGGCAATTGAGGAGCGCGAGCGGTTACTGACGCAGATTCGCGCACGAATCGGCGACAATCCCAGGCAGCTTGATCGCTGGATGGCTCTGCGCCGGGTCGTCACTCAACGGGTGGCAATCTCTCGCGAGGTGGAGCGTTTGTACCGTCACTATGGTAGAGCCGCGGCCAGCGCCTACGCCACGAGCGCGCCGCTACGCTCCACCCGCACGCAGGTCTATAGCTTACTGGACGAAATGGACCATGAAGAGCACCGCGTGCTAGAGGGGCGGCTGGCCGATTACGAGCATTCGCAGCAGTGGCAAATATGGTGGAACACCGTGAGCGGCATCACGCTTTTCTTGCTGCTGGGCGGGACTTATTTCATGGTGCGTCGGCAATGGCGGGCGCTCAACATCAGCCGAAGAGCGCTTGCATCCAGTGAGGAAAATCTGGCCGCCACGCTGCATTCGATTGGGGATGCGGTAGTCTCCGTCAACGCCTGTGGGTTGGTTATCCGTTGTAACCGAGTAGCCGAGACCCTCACAGGTTGGCCTGCCGCCGAGGCCGCTGGATTGCCGTTGTCACAGGTATTGACCGTGCGGCGGGATAAAGACGAACGGCCCATCGATTTGTTCGCCTGCGGTACAAGGATGGTAGCGCAGACCCAGTACATGCCGGAGTCCTTGCATGGGGAACTGGTGGCGCGGGATGGCCAACAATGTCCGATCAGCTACACCGTAGCGCCGATTATCGCCGGTAGCGACTTGCTGAATGGCGTGGTGGTTGTCTTCCGCGATTCCACTGCGGAACGGGATGCCCGGCGGACCATACTTGCGCAGAATGCACTACTTACCGAGCGGGTTCAGGACCGGTCCTTGCGCTTGGTGGAAAGCGAAGCGCATCTGGACGCCATCCTCAGCGCGGTGCCGGTGCTGATCGCCTATGTCAATGCCGATCGCGTCTATGTGTATGTCAACGAACAGTACCGGCAGCGCTTTGCGCCTGAGCGCGTGAGCATCACCGGTTGCGCGGTGAAGGACATTCTGGGGAAAGAGCGTTATGCCATAGCCTGCCCGTACATTGACAAAGCGCTGGCGGGCGAGCCGCTGAACTATGACTGGCAGCCTTTCCCGGGGGTTTGGCAAAACATACGCTATGTGCCCAAGCACAATGAGCAGGAGGAGGTGATCGGTTATTACGTGCTGGGCATCGACGTCACCGAGCGCAAGGCGGCAGAGGAGCATATCCAGTTGCTTAACAGCGAGCTATCACAACAAGTACGCGAGCTAGAGCATGTCTCCCGCGCCCTGCGTACCCTGAGCGCGGGGAATCGCGCCATGTTGAGGGCCAAGGATGAGCAGCAATTGCTGGATAGTAGTTGCAGGGCCATCGTTGAGGCCGGCGGTTATAGCACGGCGGTGATCTGGTATGGCGACGCGGATGCGCAAGGCATACAGCCGATGGCTCAATGCGGTTTTGCCGGCGAGCTGACTGAGCTGGCGGGTATCGTTCTGGGCAGGGCCGACGCCGTCGGCGGCATCAGCATCACGCCCACCGCAGTGCGCACCGGTAAGGTGCAACTGGCGCGCGACATGCAAAGCGACAACCGGTATGAGGCGCTGCGGGCCATGCTGCATGGGGCGGCATCCGGCTTGGCCTGCCCGTTGCAGGTGGATGGCCGCGTTATCGGCGCATTGACCATTTACGACAGGCAGGCGGATACCTTTGACGATGATGAGATTGATTTGCTGATCGAGGCCAGTGCCGACCTGGCATTCGGCATCGGCTCCTTGCGGGCACAGAGGGAACGAGAGCAGGCCCGCGTCGCCATGCAGCAAATGCTGCGCCATGATCAACTGACTGGCCTGCCCAATATGTTGCAGTTTGAAGAGGCGCTGACGTTGGAGCTAGTGCACGCAAGCCAGGAGGACCGCACGCTGGCCGTGCTGCAGTTCAATATCGAGCGTCTGGGAGAAATCAACGAGGTACTTGGCTTTGCGCAGGGAGATCAAGTATTGCGTGAGTTTGGTGCGCGCCTGACGGCCTGTCTGCCGGCTGCCGCGTTAGCCGCACGCGTGCGAGGCGACGAATTTGCGGTATTGCTTCCCGGTGCGGACGGACAGGAGGCACTGGTCTTGGTCACTGCGGTCAATTGGGCGATGACTACAGCTATTGAAGTGGCGGGGCTGACGTTGGATGTTGCTGTAAGAGTGGGGATGGTGCTGTTCCCTCAACATGGAAGGAACGTACACGATTTGTTGCGCCACTTGGACAAGGCTACACAGCAGGCCAAGCAGCGAGGGGTGGCGTATTACTTGTACGAGCCGGGCAAAGCCGAGACGCAAGCCGAGCGGCTGGTGCTGGCCAGAGAGCTACGCCACGCCATAGTGCAGGGCGAACTGCGACTCTATCTGCAGCCCAAGGTCAGCTTGGCCGACGGCCAGGTCTGTGGCGCCGAGGCGCTGGTGCGCTGGCAGCATCCGCGGCACGGCTTGTTGGCGCCCAGCGCCTTCATCGATATCGCGGAACGGTCCGGTTTAATCCACCCGTTGACCGAGTGGGTCGTGACTGCAGCGCTGGATTTACTCCAAGTCTGGCAGCGACAGCGGCTAATGCTGCCCATCGCGGTGAACCTATCGGTGCGCAATCTGCAGGATGACACCTTGCCGGACAAGCTGCGGCTTTGGCAGGAGCAGCGTTCGATTCGCACCGGTTTGTTGGAGCTGGAAATCACGGAAAGCTCCATGATGCTGGATCCGGAGTTGGCGCTGGCCTTGCTGCAAGAGCTGCGATGCGCCGGTGCCGCACTGTATGTGGACGATTTTGGCACAGGTTACTCGTCGCTGAGCTATTTACAGAAATTGCCGGTGGATTACATAAAGATTGATCAGTCTTTCGTAATGAACATGTCGCAGGACAAAGACTCGGCCATGATCGTGAAATCCACCATCGAACTTGTGCACGACCTGGGACGGCTAGTGGTAGCGGAGGGCGTAGAGTCCGCCGAGGATTGGCAGAGCCTGCGCGAAATGGGTTGTGATTTTGCGCAGGGATTCTTCATCGCCTCGCCAATGCCGGCAGAGGAGTTTGTCGCCTGGACTAGCTCTTTCCGGGCGCCATAGTGTCGGGAGGCTTCCTGTTTGGAGCCCGGCGCTTCGAGTCTATAACAGGGGTTTGTTAGCGGCTAAGAGCCTGTTCAAAGTCTCGCGAGCAAGGGCGAGACAAGGCGAAAACGATCTAAAAAGCGGAATGGTCGAGTGGTACATGAGCATTTTGAGCTTGTTTTTAACGCCGTATCGCCGACGCGCAGCAGATCGTAAACTGGTTCTAAGGTAAAACTACAAGAGGGCCGACATCGCTGTGGTCACGATAGCACTAAGATTTTGGGAATAAAAAAGCCCGCGCGTAAGCGCGGGCAAATGATGGAAGAGGACCAGGTCAGCGGATCAATAATCCAACTCTGTCGGCACTTGCTCCTTGCTGTCCTTCGGCGCTTCGGCCACGGTGGCGTCCGTGGTCAGGATCAGGCTGGCGATGGAAGCGGCGTTTTGTAACGCGGTGCGCGTCACCTTGGTCGGGTCGATCACGCCCATTTCCACCAAGTCGCCAAACTGGCCGCTGGCAGCGTTGTAGCCGTGGCTGCCCTTGCCCTCCAGAACCTTGTTGACGATCACCGAAGGCTCGTCGCCGGCATTGGCGGCAATAGCGCGCAGAGGCGCTTCCAGCGCGCGCAGCACGATCTGGATGCCTGCATCCTGGTCGGCGTTGTCGCCCTTCAAGCCGCTGATGTGGGCTCGCGCGCGCAGTAGGGAGACGCCGCCGCCGGCAACGATGCCTTCTTCCACTGCGGCGCGGGTAGCGTGCAGTGCGTCGTCCACGCGGTCTTTCTTCTCTTTCATTTCCACTTCGGTAGCCGCGCCAATGCGGATGACCGCCACGCCGCCAGATAGCTTGGCCACGCGCTCTTGCAGTTTCTCGCGGTCATAGTCGCTAGTGGCCGTATCGATCTGGGCACGTATGGTCTGAACGCGAGCATCGATCTTGGCCTTGTCTCCCGCGCCGTCGATGATGGTGGTGTTCTCCTTGCCGATTTCCACGCGTTTGGCGCTGCCCAACTCCGGCAGGCCGGCTTTTTCCAGCGTGAGCCCGGTTTCCTCGGAAATGACAGTGCCGCCGGTGAGGATGGCGATGTCTTCCAGCATGGCCTTGCGGCGATCGCCAAAGCCAGGCGCCTTCACGGCGGCCACCTTCAGGATGCCGCGCATGCTGTTCACCACCAAGGTGGCCAGCGCTTCGCCTTCCACGTCTTCGGCTACAATCAGCAGCGGTTTGCCGGCCTTGGCCACTTGCTCCAGCACCGGCAGCAGATCGCGGATATTGCTGATCTTCTTGTCGTAGAGCAGCACCAGCGGATCTTCCAGCACGGCGGTCTGTTTTTCCGGGTTGGTGATGAAGTAGGGCGACAGATAGCCGCGGTCGAACTGCATGCCCTCGACGACGGCCAACTCGTTGTCCAAGGATTTGCCGTCCTCCACAGTGATCACGCCTTCCTTGCCCACTTTCTCCATGGCATCCGCGATGATCTTGCCGATGGACTCGTCGGAGTTGGCGGACAGCGCGGCGACTTGGGCGGTTTCCTTGCTGTTGGTCACCGGCTTGGACAGGGTTTGCAGCTCTTTCACTACGGCCTGGACGGCTTTATCAATGCCGCGCTTCAGGTCCATCGGATTCATGCCGGAAGCGACATACTTCATGCCTTCCTGCACGATGGCTTGGGCCAGCACAGTGGCGGTGGTGGTGCCGTCGCCCGCCACGTCGGCGGTCTTGGACGCCACTTCTTTTACCATCTGGGCGCCCATGTTCTCGAATGGGTCCTTCAGTTCGATTTCCTTGGCAACCGACACGCCATCCTTGGTGATGTGCGGCGCGCCGAAACTGCGCGCCAACAATACGTTGCGGCCTTTCGGGCCCAGGGTGACTTTGACGGCATTAGCCAGCACATTGACGCCGTTGACGATGCGCTCACGGGCGTTGTCGTGGAAGCGGACTTCTTTCGCAGCCATGGTTTAACTCCTGTGATGATTGTAGGAAATCAGGCAGCCTTGCGGCCGGATTGGGGGGCGTCTTCAACAACCCCGAAGACATCTTCTTCGCGTAGCACCAAGTATTCCTGGTCGTTTAGCTTGACGGTCTGGCCGTCGTATTTGCCGAACAGAACCAGGTCGCCCACTTGCACCTGCATCGGCAACAATGTGCCGTCTTGCAGACGCTTGCCAGGGCCCACGGCGAGAACTTCGCCTTGTTCCGGTTTTTCAGCGGCGCTATCGGGAATGACGATGCCGGAAGCAGTCTGGCGGACTTTCTCGATCCGCTTGACGATAATCCGGTCGTGCAGAGGACGGATTTGCATATCAATCTCCTGTGCGATTCAGATCATTGGAAACGGTTGGTAAGACCGAGCGGCAGGCGCGAAATGGCCCACGCTTACCGGTCAAAGTCAGCCGGTACGGCTGACCAAAGACGAAGTAAGGGCGGGCCAAAAACTTTTCAAGAGGTTTTTTGCAGAAAAAACGAGACTACAAAATGATGCGCTCGACACGGCCAAAACGGTACTCCGTTCTGCTTGCCTTGCCTCCATGGCAGACGCGCGGCCTAAGGGGGCAGGGTGGTTTGCGCAGGCCTTCCTCGCCCAGGGTGTCGTCTTCGGCCAGGTCACGCCATAGTCCGCCGTGTACGGGGCGGAACTGCCAGGAAACATAGCCTCGACGGGAGGCCAGCCGCATCAGGTCCGGGCCGTCGGGCGCTTCCATCAAGACACTTTCCTCTCCAGCGATAGGTGGCAGATCGCCGAAAGCCTGGCGGCAGGCCAGCTCTTCCCCTGCGGCCGCGCCTATGGTGTTGCAGCCGCGCCGCTCGTCGCGCAGCAGGTTCCAGGCGCCCAGCTGCCAGGCCGCGTCCAGAATGTCTTCTTCTATCAGGGAGAGAGCGTCCCATCTGCGCGTCAGTTGCAAGGCCGATGCCGGCACTTGCCGAAGCAAGGGGTCGCCATTTTGGCCGCGGTCGGGCTCAGGGCGGCGGAAACCATGCCAATGCAGCATCAACAACAAGGGGGTATCGGGAAAGGGCACCGCGCTGAGACTGACCGCGAATAGCGGCAGGCGCATATGGCGGATTTGAGCGGACAAGGTATCGAATAACTCCACGGCAACACTCCATGACAATGGATGCGAAGACATGTATTAACGATAAAAAGATTGCCGGCATGAGGCAAGCGCCAACCTGGTGATTACGACTAGGCGTTTATTTCCATCCTTGCCGCCATTGCTTGTCGTCGCGCAGAACCTCCCACGGCACGGTTTGCTGGCGTCGGGTGTACACCGCCTCCAGCGTCACCGTGTCTATCGGGCTGTCGGGCGCGGGCCGTCCCAGCGCCACCACCAGGAAGTGTTTTTCCTTGTCGCGCGGCACGGCGGCGGTCCACTTGCTCAGCAGCAATTTTTCCGGGTTGAGCCGCCTAGTTGTCGCCACGGTCCTGACTCACCCAAATCAACTTCTCCGCGGGTATGCCCAACTTGGCCGCCACCGCCAGCAGAGCGGTCTTGGCATCCGGGGCGGGCTGCTTGTCGCGCGACAGCAGCCACAAGTAGTTCTTGTCGGGTCCCACCACCACCGCCCAGCGATAGTCGGGGTCCAGCTCCGCCACGTGGTAGCCGCCGTAGAACGGGCCAAAGAAGGACACTTTCAGCGAGGCGACGTCGGCGGGGCCGTTGAACCAGGCCTTGCCCACGGCTTCGCGCCAGCTGGCGGCGGCGGTGTCAAAGCCGCGGTTGACCACGCGGATGCTGCCGTCGGTATTGCGGCTATAGTCGGCGCTCACCGCGTGCAGGCCCCGTTCGAAACGGTGGTCCAGACGGGCGATTTCATACCATCGCCCCTGATAGCGTTCCAGTTGGAAGCCTTGCACAGGGGTGACGTCCGGCGGCGGCAGAGTGTTGCAGCCGGTGAGCGGCAATAGGGTAATAGCCAACAGGACCAAAGGTTTTTTCAACATATCAGGCTCACAGTGTGTCGAGATTGGTTTGCAGCGCCGCCGCGTGAGCGGCGATAGCGGCTTGTTCGGCATCCGGCAGCTTGTCCAGCTGGCGATAGACTAGGCTGAGTCGCGGATTGGCCGCCAGCCGCGCGCGGTGGCGCTGGAAAAAATTCCAGTACAGGGCATTGAAGGGACAGGCGTCCCGGCCAATGCGCAGTTTGGGCTGGTAGCGGCAGCCGGGGCAGTAATCGCTCATGCGGCCGATATAAGCGGCGCTGCCGGCGTAGGGCTTGCTGCCGAGCAGCCCGCCGTCGGCGAACTGGCTCATGCCCAGAGTGTTGGGCAACTCCACCCATTCGAAGGCGTCGATGTAGACGCCCAAATACCATTCATGCAGCGCCTGCGGCGACAGCCCGGCTATCAGTCCGAAATTACCGATCACCATCAGCCGCTGGATGTGGTGGGCGTAGGCGTCTTCCAGCGATTGGCCGATGGCGTGAGCAAGACACCGCATGCCCGTTTCGCCATCCCAGAACCAGCGCGGCAGCGGCAGACTGTGCGAAAGAGCGTTATTGTCGCGGTAGCCGGGCATCTTGGCCCAATAGACGCCTCGCACGTATTCGCGCCAGCCCAGTATCTGCCGCACAAAGCCCTCTACCGCGGCCAGTGGCGCGCGGCCTGCGCGCCAGGCGGCGATGGCGGCGTCCACCACCTCGCGCGGATTGAGCATTTTTACATTGAGGGCGAAGGAAAGCTGGGAGTGAAACAAGCGCCGCGCATGCCGGCTCATTGCGTCCTGATAAGCGCCAAAGTGCGGCAGCGTCCGCTCGATAAAGTCGCACAGCAGGGCCTGCGCCTCGGCGCGCTTGAGCGGCCAGCGCAGCGCTTCGGCCTGAGGCTGACCGAAACTGTTCACGCCGGCGTCGCTTATGGTTTGCCACAGCTCGCGGTGGTCATGCTCAGGGCGAGGGTCATTGGGTTCCGGCGGGCTGCCGGACCAGCGCTGACGGTTTTCGGCATCGAAATTCCAGCGCCCGTCGGCGGGTTCGCCGTTCTCGTCCACCAAAATGCCGTGCTGGCGCCGCAGGTGACGATATAGGGTCTCCTGCCTCCATTGCCGCCGCGCGCCGAAGAACGCGGCGGCGTCGCCGCGAGCGGTGTAGAAGTGCTCGCTGTCCGCCATGTGGCATGGAATGGATAAACCCGCGCCCCAGCGGGCGAGTTGATGGTCCAGTCGCCATTCGTCCGGAGCCTGGTATTCCACCCTCGTCGCGCCGTAGTGGCGGATCAGCGCATCCAAATTGCCGATTAACGATTGGCGGTTGCTTCCGTCGTCGATGGCGATGTAGCGCACTCGATGCCCCAAGGCCTTCAGTTGGCTTGCAAAATCACGCATCGCGGCGAAGATGGCCAGGATTTTCTGCGCGTGGTGGCGTACGTAATCCGTCTCCTGGCGGATTTCCATCATCACATGCACCACCTCGGGGTCGGGGGCGGTGAACCAACTATGGTTGGGGTTGAGCTGGTCGCCCAGAATCAGCCGCAAGAGGGTCATTGGGCCATGTCCTTCTGACGGCGGCAGCGTTCTGAGCAGTATTGGACGGCATCCCAATTATCGCGCCATTTTTTGCGCCAGCTCATGGGGTGGCCGCAGGCGGCGCAGCGCTTGGATGGCAGTGCCGCCTTATTGCCCTTGAATATCCGCGCCATCACGCTACCTTCAGTTTTTTGCGCAGCCAGGCCACCGGCAGTCCAAGCAGTGGGATTTTCTCGAACAATTCTTCGGCGGCGTCCCAGTAATCGCGGTGCAGCGTGATTTTGCCGTCGGCATCGAACTGGAAATGGCTGCCGCCATGAATGCTGACCTTGCGTCCGGCATAGGCAAAATCGAAATCCCAGGTGATGAATGCCTGGTCGCCATCCCGTAGCGCGTGGATGACAGTGAAGCGGGGCTGTTCCAGCGTCTTGAACATGTGGTGAAACACCGCCTGGATTTTGGCCACGCCGCGCACGTCGTTGAAGGGATCCTTGAAGCGCGCGTTTTCAGTGTAAAAGCGAGCGATGTCCGGCAAGGTTTGCGGTGTCAGCGTTTGATACCAGTCGAGCAAAGCTTGCCAATCGGCTTGAGTGGGGATGCGTTTCATGGTCGAGCCAACCTCGCGAGCAAAGGCAGCCGCAGCCGGTAAGGCAGCAGCCGCAGTAGTTTGAGCCATAAGGTGAAGCGCAGCGGAAAGTGAATTTCAAACGCGCCGCGGGCCAGCCCGCGCATGATGTCGCGAGCCGCCTGACGCGGCGAGAGCAGAGCCGGCATGGAAAAATCGTTCTTGGCGGTGAGCGGTGTGGCCACGAAGCCGGGATTGATCAGATAAACCGCCACGCCATGCGGCTTGAGTTCCGCGTAGAGGATTTCCGCCAGATTGATCAGCGCCGCCTTGCCGGGGCCGTACACCGCGGCGCCCGGCAGGCCGACATAACCCGCCACGCTGGCGATCAGCGCCACGCCGCCGCGGCCTTGCCCCGCCAGCGCCGGCAACACCACTTCCAGGCCGTGGTAGACGCCCAGCAGGTTAGTGTCGAGCAGGCCGCGGGTTTCATCGGCGTGCAGATCCAGGCAGGTTTGCGGACGGTAGTCCGCCGCGCAGAACACCACGAGGTCGGGCAGCGCGCCGGCGGTTTCCAGACGCGACCAAGCGGCCCGCCAGGCGGCCGGATCGGTCACGTCCAGCGTTTCCACTTGCGCGCCCGGGCGCTCTGCCGCCAGCATGCGCATCGGCTCGGCGCGTCGGGCGGAGAGGATGACTTGGGCGCCGGCCGATAGCAGCTCGTCGGCCAATGCCGCGCCGATGCCGCTGGACGCGCCTATCACCCATACCCGGCGCGCGCGCCAATCGGCGATGCGAGGGTTAAGGCGGAGTGTCATGATCCTGACTCCGGTTTGTGGAAAAACAGCGTGACCTCGCCCAAGCGGAAACCAAACTTGCTCATGACCGCGCGGTTGAGCAGGCTGCGCTCGTCTTGCAGGAACATCCAGTCATCGAACTGGACCAGGTATTCCTCGCCCTCCACCGGCAACTTCAGCGTGTAGCGCCAGCGCAGCGCGTTGCCGGCCGTCTCGCCAATGGCTTCTCCCTCCACGTCGTCGGCCAGGCCGCGCCAGCGGCCCTGGCCGATGGGCTTGAGCCGCCAGACGCGTTGTTGTCGGCTGCCGTCGCTGTAAAGAAAGCGCTCGGTCAACACCAACTCGTCGCCGTGGCGTTCGCCGTCCATGTCGACGGTGAAGCGCTTGAGCAGGCGGCCTTGCCGGTCCTGGTATATGCCCCAGGCCTTGGTTTGGCCAAGGAAAAACCGGCCGGGGTCTAGCAGCGGGCGGTTGGCGGCGTAATCTCCAACCGTTGGAGCGGCGCAGCCAGCCAGCAGGAGCATGGCGGCGAGCCAGAGGGGCGCGCGCATGGTTACGCCCTTTGCAGCAGAAACTGCGACACGCCGATGCGTCCCGCATCGAAACCCGCTTCGCAGTAGCACAGGTAAAGCCGCCACAGCCGAATGAAGGCCTCGTCGAAACCTTGGCCGCGAACGGCGTCCAGTTGGGTCTCGAAAGCCTCGCGCCAGCGGCGCAGCGTTTCCGCGTAGTCCGCGCCGAAATCCAGGCGTTTGCGGCAGGTCAGCCCGCTTTGATGCGCCGCGCGTTCAAAACGCTCGCGGCTGGGAAGCATGCCGCCGGGGAAGATAAAGGCCTGGATGAAATCGGTGCTGGCGCGGTAGGCCTCGAAACGGGATTCATCAATGGTGATGCTTTGCGCCAGCGCTTGGCCGCCCGGCTTGAGGCAGCGGCGCAGGGTGTCGAAATAGCCGCGCCAGTAACGCTCGCCCACCGCCTCGAACATTTCGATCGACACGATGGCGTCGTATTGGCCGCTCAGGTCGCGGTAGTCGCGGTGTTCCAGTGTGACCAGCGGCTCCTTGGCCAGGCGGCGGCGGGCGAAGCTCAGTTGCGCATCCGAAATGGTGATGCCGTGCACAGAGACGCCGAGACCGGCGGCGTGTTCGGCGAACCCTCCCCAGCCGCAGCCGATTTCCAGCACCCGCATGCCGGGGCGTAGCTGCAACTGCTCGCAGATGCGTTGGTACTTGCGCGCCTGCGCTTGGGCCAAGGGCTGGCTGTAGTCGCCGTCGAACCATGCGCTGGAGTAAGTCCAGCTGGGGTCCAGCCACAGTTTGTAAAAATCGTTGCCGATATCGTAATGGGCATGGATGTTGCGGCGGCTGCCGCGGCGGCTGTTGACGCGCAGGAGATGGCGCAGCCTGTGCCACAAACGCGCGGCCCAACGGCCCAGCGCCCCCAATTGCAAGGCGTCTTCATTGCGCAGCATCAGTTGCAGCAGCCCTGTCAGGTCCGGGCAGTCCAACCAGCCGTCGCGGTAGGCCTCGGCAAAGCCGATGTCGCCGCCGGACAGGATGCGGGCGCAGGCGCGCCAGTCCCGCAGCGTCAACTCCGCGCTGACGTGCGTTTGGGCCGCGCCAAACCATAAGGTCTCGCCATCTGGCGTGACCACTTTAAGGCTGCCGTGGCGCAACTGAGCCAGTATGGCGAGCAGCGCGCGCCCCGCCGCCGGAAACTTGGGGTGGGACAAGGAGAGGGGTTGGCTCGCGCTCATGGTTTCAGCTCCTGGCCACGGCTGAGGGCGGTGGCGGGGGGATGGGGTTTGCGGGAAAAGGGTACGCGCTTTAGCCAAAGCTTCAGCGCCTGCCAGTGAATGCGGGCGATGACGCCCAGGGTGAGCAGAGGCTGGCGCAGCAAGGCGGCCGCCGCTGTGGCCGAGCTCAAGGCGCGCAAGCGGCCGGATATCGAGGTGTGAAGCAGAGCGCCGTTGGCGTCGTGATAATCGATCCGCGTCAGCGCGCGGCCCGCTTGTTCCACGAAGCGGAATCGATAATGGCCTTCCACTTGGCAAAACGGGGAGACATGCAGCAGTTTGCGGCAGACCAACTGGCAGGAGGCGCTAATGGGCCCCCCGTCGGTTTGGCTGAGCAGATAGCTATGCCTTTCGCCAAAGGTGTTGTTCACCTCGGCCAGCACGGCGATCAACTGGCCAGAGGCGTTGTGGCAGTGCCAGAAATTAACCGGATTGAAAACGTAGCCGAACACGCGCGGGAAGGTTTGCAGCCAGACCTCGCCGTCGCAGGGAAGGCCGGCTTCGTCCAGGCGCGCGCGTATCCAGGGCAATAGCGGCGAGCCGTCGCGCGGGCCGTAGTCGCGCGTGCGCAGCGACAGCGGCCGGCGGCAGTCCACGCCAAACCATGGCCCGCGCATGTTTTCCAGCGCGGATAGCTTGAGCCGCAAACAAAACACAGGGTAGACGAAGCGATTGGCGGCCGGGCGTAAGCGATGGTGCATCACGTGTCCGGTCAACAGATAGGCTGTGCTCATGTTTACAGCCTCGCCCAGGCGGGTGCCAGGCCAAAATCCTGCGCCACGCGCAAAGCCGATTTCAGGCCATCCTCATGGAAGCCGTAGCCAGTCCAGGCGCCAGTGAACCAGCAGCCGCGTCCACCCTGGATTTTGGATAGCGCTTTTTGCGCGGCGATGGCGGCGTTGTCCAACAGCGGGTGTTCGTAATGGTAGCGGCCCAGCACCTTGGCCGGATCCGGCTCTTGTGTTGGATTAAGCGTGACCATCACCGGGGTGTCCACCGGCAGCGGCTGTAATCGGTTCAACAGATAGCTCACGCCCACGGCGCGTCCATCGTCTTTCCCTTCGGCCAAGAAGTTCCAGGCCGCCCAGGCGCGAGGGCTGCGCGGCAGCAAGGAGACATCGGAGTGCAGCACGGCCTCATTGGCTTGGTAGCGCACCGCGGATAGCAGCGACCGTTCGCGCTCGTCGGCATCGGCCAGCAGCGCCAGCGTTTGAGGGGCGTGGGTGGCGAATACCACGCTGTCGAAGCATTCCTCGCCATGAGCGGTCTGCACGCGCACTTGGCCATTCTCCCGACAGACGCGCAGTACCGGGGTGGACAGCCTAATATCGTCCAGCCCGTCCGCTATTTTTTCCACATACTGGCGCGCACCATCCCGCACCGTCCGCCACTGCGGCCGGTTGCTCAACTGCAAGAGGCCGTGGTTGAGGCTGAAACGCAGAAAGGTTTCCGCGGGGAAGGACAGGATGTCGCGGCAGGGGCTGGACCAGATGGCCGCGGCCATCGGCAGCAGATAGTGATCGCGGAAGCGTGCGCCATAGCGGTCCGCTTCAAGCAACTGGCCCAGCGTGAGCGGTGATTCGACGGCCCGTTTCAGGTTGCGGGGCGCCGCGCGGTTGAAACGGATAATGTCGGCCAGCATGCCCCAAAATCCCGGCGACAACAGATTGCGGCGTTGGGCGAACACCGTGTCCAGATTACTGCCCGCCCATTCCAGCTGGCCCTGGCCCAGTGAAACGCTGAATGACATGTCGCTGGGGTGGCTGACGATGCCCAGCTCGGCAAATAGCGCGATCAGGTTAGGGTAGGTGCGATCGTTGTACACCAGAAAGCCTGTGTCCACGGCAAAGCGGACGCCATCCATCGTGATGTCGACGGTATGAGCGTGGCCGCCCAGATAATCGGCGGCTTCGAATAGGGTAATGTTGTGACCGCGGGCCAAAAAGTGCGCGCAGGCCAAACCGGAGATGCCGGCGCCAATGACGGCGATGTGTTGTCGCTGCTGAGTATTCACCGATGCGTCCTATGGGCGTATGGGTTGAGCGGGTTAACTTGGCAGCCGCTGGGCGGTGCTTTATATTCAGGATATAACCGGTTTGGAAAAAATGCTACCAATCAGTAAAAGGTGTTACCAATGGGTATTTTAGGCAGGCTCAGCTTCAAAGATCAGGCTTTCAAGCTGCGCGAACAAGCAGTGTTGGACGCGACGACGCGCATGCTGGCGAGCAAGGGCTTCGATCTCATGACCATGGACGACGTGGCAAACGAAGCGGGTATTTCCAAGCCCAGCCTGTACAAGCATTTCAAATCCAAAGATGAACTGGCCACCGAGGTAATGATCCGTTTGCTGGACGATGCTCTGCGCTATTTGGCGCGACAAGACTCAAGGCTGAGCCCGCTGGCACGCCTGCGTGATCTCTTGGCCTGGGCGCTAAGGGTACGGCTGGCAGGGGGGCTGCCCTTCTTGCCGTCAGCCAGCCCGCAAGTGCGCGGCATGTTGACGCGCAGCATGACCTACGTTGGCCGGGTCATTAAATTGCACAAGACCTTGCAAGGCATCGTTGAGCAGGCCAAGAAGCAAGGCGAACTGAAGGCGGAGATGCCAACGGATGTCATCCTTTTCAGCTACTACTCTCGAACCTGTGACCCAGCGGTGGAGTACCTGCGCGTGTATGGGAAATACCAGGATGAAGACATTATCAAGCACATGCTGCTGGTGTGTTTTGAAGGGATGTCCGCTGGAGCCGGGGCGGCTCAATCGAACTCTTGAAGCATGGTGTCTATACGCCGATTCATAACTGCGCATGGTTTGGCGGGATTGTGTGGAATGTGATGATGCAAGAGGAGCATGTGTTTGCGCAGCCATTCAATGGCGCCGCGCATGCCAATGCGTGGGGCATGCCCTTCATGAAAGCGGTGAAGTCCATTTATGAACCGGGAATGATTGCCGAAGGGCTTAAAAAGGCCGGCAGTCGTTAAGGCGGCCGCGTTTGCGCAGCGCCGGTTCTTGACGTACAGCGCCCCAAGGAGCACGGGCGCTTCTTGGGGCCTCCGCCTACACCAAGCGGTTAATGCAGCTTAAGCCCTGACACAGGCGTTGCTGCACCGGCTCCAACAGCGCCGCGGCTTCCTCGCTGCTCAACAGCAAGGGTTCGTCGCGGCGTTGCAGCAAGGTCAGGATGGCTTGCAGGCTGATATGGGCGGCGCGGATGTCGATCAAGCCTTGCATCAGGCGGGCGTCCATCTCTTCGCATTGCCGGGCCAGTTGGCGGCCAAGCTGGGGCAATGCGGTCTGGTCCTGAGCGTTGCACAGGTTTTGGTTCAAGCGCCTTAATTGCTCCATAACCGGAGGTTCGGCGTATTCCACGGGCGAGGCATCCGCCGTTTCATGCTCTATGGAGCCCTTGGCGTCTTGCTTCATTGCGTCACCTCCAATACCTCGACGCGGTAAGCGTGGCGCAGGCTCCGTCCCAGCAGCGGGTCGTGCAACTCCAGCTCGAACGCCTCGCCGTGCCCCAGTGCGGCCTTAACGGGCAAGGTGCCGCCAAATAGCACGCTGCCCGTCGGTAGAACTGGGCCGCTGCCATAGCGATCAATCAGTTCCAAGGGGTGCAACAGGCTTGCGACGCCGCCTTCCTGATACAACTCGCGCTGGCCGTTGCGGCTGCGCCAGCTGCGCATCAGCAACTGATCCCAGTGCGCGGCCACCTCGTTGAAACGCCACAGCTTGGCGCTAAGCGGCTTGGCGCACATTTGCTTTGATACCGTCACGTCGTAGGCTTCCACCTGGCGATCGGTATGGTCCGATCCCACGCCCACGTACAAACCGTCGGCACCGGCCAGCAGCACGTATTCCACTTCGCCGGAGGAGTGGGCGCGAGGGACTTCTATCCGGGCGGCCGTGGTTAGCAGCTGGGGCGACAAGGGATAGAAGCAGGGCGTGCTGGCCGGCGGGCTTACTCCCAGTGCCGCCAGTTCATGGATGTGATGTTCCACTGCGTGCTTGTCCCGTCCGGTCCAGCCGGAGATGATCAACCGGCGCGGCTGGAGGCATCGCGGCCCCAGGCCTTCAATCTGAAAAGTCAGCGTGTTCATCGGCTTACTCCTCCAGCGCTTGCTTCGCGGTTTCCCGCGCCAGCAGCAAGGCCAGCAGCGTCAGGCACAGAGCGGCCAACACATAGATGGAAACGGCCAGCGTGGAATCAAAGGCCTGATACAGGCTGGTGATGATCAAGGGCGCGAAGCCGCCGCCTACGATGCCGGCCAGGGTGTAAGCCAGGGACGAGCCGGCGTAGCGGACGCGAGACGGGAATTGTTCGGTGACGAAAGCCGCTTGCGGGCCGTACATCATTGCGTGGACCAGCAGGCCGCCCACCACCGCAACGCCTATTTGCAGCGGCTGTTGGCTATCCATTAACTGGAAATACTGGAATGCCCACAGCGCGCCCAGCAAAGCGCCCGCAGCGTACACCGGACGGCGGCCCCAACGGTCCGACAAGATGCCGAACAGCGGCACGGCCAGCGCATTGACCGCCGCGCCTATCATCGTCACCGTCAGAGCCAGCGAGCGCGGCAGTTGCAGCACCGTGGTTACGTAAGTCAGCGTGAACACCACCACCAGCGCGTACAAAACATCGGAACCGATGCGCACGCCGCCAGCCAGCAGCAAGCGGCGCCAATGCCCGGTGAACACCTCCCGCACCGGCGTGGCCGCCTTGAGTTGGCGGCTCTCCAAGGCCTGAAAAACCGGGGTTTCCTCCACGCCGCGCCGCAGCCACAAGCCAAACACCACCAACAGGACGCTGGACAAGAAGGGCACGCGCCAGCCCCATTCCAGAAAGGCGTCCGGACTCAGCCACCAGGACAGCGCGGCAATCGCCCCGGTGCCCAGCAAAGTGCCGCAGGACGGCCCCACCTGGGTAAAGGACGCATTGCGGCCGCGCTGAGTCGGCGCGCCGTGCTCCATGGACAGCAGCACCGCGCCGGCCCATTCCCCGCCAATCGCCGCGCCTTGCAAAAAGCGCAGGCTCACCAGCAGCAGCGGGCTCCAGATGCCCCAATCCCGGTAAGTGGGCAGCAGCCCCATCAGGCCGGTAACCACGCCCATCAGCAGCAGGGTGGCGATCAGCACGAAACGGCGGCCCAGCTTGTCGCCCAGGTGGCCAAACACCGCGCCGCCCAGGGGGCGAGACAGATAACCCACCGCGTAAGTGGAAAACGCCAGGATGGTGCCGGTCAAGGGATCGAAGGAGGGGAAGAACAGCACGTTGAACACCAGGGCCGCCATCAGGTTGTACACCGTGAAGTCGTACCACTCCAGCGTGGTGCCGAGCATGCTGGCCATGGCCAGGCGGCCCATTTTGGGGCGGGCGGCGGTCCGGCTGTCCGGCGGCGTTGCCGCCGCGCAGGTTTGCATCATCGTTTCAGCTCCTCGGCAAACAGCTTCCATTTGAGATCGTAGCGGGCGGCGTCCTGCTCCTTGCCGTCCAGCAGCAAACAGGCCAGCTCCAGCGCCCGCCGGCGCGCTGCTTCATAGCTGCACTCCATCAGCAACAAGGGCCGCAGCAGACGATTGCTCAGCGATTCGTTAGGCAGCGGCTGGCTGAGTTTCGCGTCCGGCCACAGCAAGCAAGAGCGGACAAAACCGGAGGACTGGATGTGGGCTTGGCCAAAGGCTCGCGCTTGGGCGGCGAGTTCATCGGCTCGGGCCATGATGGACAGCGGCAGCATCAGCAGGTAACGGCCGCTGCCTTGTCCCACCTCCGCCAACACCCGGCAAACCCGGCGCATGGGTTGGCGCATGCGCCGCAAATTGGTTTGCGACCACTCAGTCTGATGCCGGAACGCGTCCTGATAAGCGTCTGAGGAGAAGCAGTCCAGGGACTCCGCACGGTACAAGCCCAGATAACGGTGTTCCGCCTGTTCAGACAGATAGCGCGCGGCGGAGATAAAACCCGGCAGGCGCACGCGCTCTTCAAGGTGTTCCCGGTCGTACCACCGGTTGAAATCGGCCTCGTCCGCCGCGTCGACATTGGACGCGACCACGAGCATGGCGGGAGAACTGGGGCGCATGGAAAGCCTCCGAAAGGCTGCTGACATGTCGCGATGATCGCCGTCGCGCCGCAGCAGGACAAACGAGTAATTCTTGCGGCGCTTGATCAGCTTTTCTTATCGGCGCAGCTTGGCCCATCTATCAAGGCCAATTCCGCCGGCGGCGCATAAGGAGCGGGCAGGGCGCGGACAAAATCGTCCGATTCACGGCAAGCCAACTCCGCCGCCAAGTTAATGGCTTCCGACGCGTCGCGCTCCAGATGGCTCACCACCAACTGCTGGGCCGGCAGCGGCTGAGCACAGGGAATCCAACGCAAATCCCCGCGCTCTATCTTGTCCCGCACCGGCGCCAGCGGCAGCAGCGCATAGCCAAAGCCCGCTTGCACCAAGCGGGCAAGAGCGGCGATGGAGCTGACGCAATGCACCTTGCCCGGCGGCAGCCGCGCCTTGCGGTACAAATCCTTTACCGCCAAGTAAGGCTGCGAGCCGCGGCTCATGGTGATGATGGGCGTGCGCAGCAACTGACCCAGGCTGGCCTCCTCCGGCCGGGCCTTGCCAGGCGGCCCCACCCAGCCCATCGCCAGCGGCAGACAGGGCCGGCTGACAATGCCGTCCCCCAGCGCCGCATCGCTTTGCAAGGCGATGTCGATCTCCGCCGCGCGCAGGCTGTGGCGCAGCTTCTCCGTGGTTTCAGAACTCAACTGCACCTCAATGCCGGGGTGCTTGCTTTGCAGGCGCTGGAGGAAACGCACCAGCCAGGTATGCGCCACGCTTTCTATCACGCCAATGCGCACCAGCCCCAGCAAAGGCGCGCCAGGCTGGTCCAGTTGCATGATCTCCGCTTCCAGCTCCAGCAAGCGCTCGCCGTAAGGCAAAAGCCGGCTGCCCAAGGGCGTTAGCCTCAGCCCGCGCGGCTTGCGCTCAAACACCCGGCCGCCCAACTCCTGCTCCAGCGCGGCTATGCGGTGGGAAATGGCGGCCTGGGTCAGAAACAACCGGTCCGCCGCAGCGCGAAAGCTGCCCAAACGCGCCACCCAGATAAAAGCTTCAACAAAGCGAGTATTCATCCTTTGCTCCCATAAAGGGCCGCCGCGCGTCAGCGCAGCACGGTGTCTGAGGTTGGCAAGCTGCTGTCCGGCTGATAGGAAAAAGCGTCGCGGCTAAGGCTTTGCAACTGGCTGGCGCAATCGTCCAGCACCGCGGTGGCGGCGCAGGCCAAATGCTGTAAACGGGGCTGCTGTGTCTGTGAGGCGTGGGACTGGAAGGCGTCAAGCGCGTGACGCAGGGTGGCGAGACAATTCAAGGCGATGGCGCAGGCGGCCAGGGTTTGGGTCTGTGGATCTGGCGGTGGTTTGGCGAAAGCGGAGTGCGGATGGGAAGGCGTCATTGCGGTCTCCTAGTCAGCTTTAGAGCCTGTCCGGAGAGGCTTGGACAGGCACGTGACAAGGTTGGAAGACCGCGATCTACTACGGCAGCCGTAAGGCTCAATGCCACGGCCTGCCCTCTTGCGGGTACTACGAGGGTACAGCTAGGCGAACCTATACAGCGGCGGTGCCGCTAGGTTCAGTAGATCACGGGCTTCCAAACCCGACGCGGCGTTATTGGGCGCAGCGCGAGGCACAGGTTACTGAGGCGGGGGTGGGGCGTCAAGCCGCCGACGGAGGAGATTAATGTCTCTGGGGGGACTAATCGGGGTAGGTGGTTTCATTTAGTTGATATCTTAAGAATAATTGCCGAGAATGCCAGTGGCGTGCCGGAAGCTACTTTCTTGAATGGAAAGGAAAACTATGGCTGCGCGCGCAATCGTCCGGGAGGGCGATACCACTTCTCATGGCGGCACCGTGCTGGAGTCATTCCCCAACTTCAATATCTATGGCAAGAACGCGTCCGGCATCGGCCACCGTGGGTACTGTCCGCAGTGCAGGACAGAATTCGTCATCGTGGCCGGGGCGCAGAACTTCATCTTCATGGGCAAGAATGTGGCGGTGGAAGGGATGCTGACTTCCTGCGGCGCGGTTCTGATCGCCTCCCAGTGGCAAGCCACGGTGGATATCGAACCCGGCGCGGTCAAGATGGTGCCGGGGCCGCTGAGCGCGATGATCGCGGCAGGAGCGTCCTTGCCGGCCCAAGGCCCGAACTGGATCGAGTTTGCCTTGCCGGGCCAGGAGAACTACCAGGGCTTGACCTGCACCATCAACTTCAACGATGGCAGTTCGAAAGAGATGATATTTGACCAGGCCA
The DNA here is from genome assembly GCF_023507765.1 of Chromobacterium sp. IRSSSOUMB001. Lineage (NCBI taxonomy): Bacteria > Pseudomonadati > Pseudomonadota > Betaproteobacteria > Neisseriales > Chromobacteriaceae > Chromobacterium > Chromobacterium sp. IRSSSOUMB001. The sequence continues at coordinate 204,804 of NZ_JALCYU010000008.1, read as the reverse complement.
GCTGTTTGCGGATCGACTCCATTGCTGAGATCGCGGGCATCCACGTTGAAATCCCAAAAAATGAAGACGTTAGCGACGAAAACCTCTCCAGCAAAATCATTAATCTGATCGAGGGCTGAGACATGAGTGATTCCGTGACCTATGGCAGAAGCCGCAGCGCCGGCACATCCTCCACCAGCGGGGCCAGCGCTCCCGAGTATAAGATCGAGTACCGGGGCTACTATCAGGTGAACCAGCGGCATGAGCTGGAGTCGCCGCTCAAGAAAAGTTTGGACATGATGGAGGCCGCTGCCGCACGGTTTGCGACAGACGCTATTAATGACGCCAAGGTGAGAAGTCTTTATCAGGGCAATATTGAGCGGATGGGGCAGGCTGTTCTTGAGGAGGTTCACGCCGGCCGTATAACAGCCAAAGAGGGCATGGAATTTTCTATAGAAATGCGCAATAAAATTATGATGGAGCATCGAACGTTTACTTCAGTGCAAGGAGTTGCTGCTGCGGAAAAGCACAAGAGAGTAGGACTGACAGTCAAAGAGTTGCTAGAAAAGAAGTCTGGGACGCTATTTAATAAAAGTTTTGATGCACTGACTCCAGTAGAGCAAAACAAGGTTTACTACGCAATTATTGAGTCTTCTGCGCGTCCAAACGGTCCTATAAATGCCAAAGTAAAAAAATTGAAGGTTATGGGGAAGGTCGCTTGGGTTGTAACAGCGGCTTTGGCTGCTCATGCAGTTGTAAATGCAGAGAACAAAAAAAAGGAAGCCATAAAACAAGGGGCTGTGATTGGTGGTGGCATGGCTGGTGGAGTTCTTGCGGGTCTAGCTATAACTCCACTGTGTGGCCCTGGTGCGCCGATTTGTGCGATTGCTGTTGTTCTTGCCGGTAGTCTTGCGGGTGGGGCTTTGACGGAGCATGTGATTGATAGCTTGGATGAGGAACTGGAGGAGTTTTCAAAGTGGCAGATGCAATAACCAACTTCAGCTTGCTTAAAGATGAGAAACCATCAAATGATGGGAGTGTTTATTACTTTCTACTATTTGATGGCAATAGGACAGGAGTAAGAACATATTGTGAAACTGTCTTTATTCAGCATCGTTTAGGTGAGGGTGGGCGATTTTTTGTTGTTTTGGAAAATGAGTGTTTTGATGCTGTAAATTATATTGTTTATTTGCTTGATGCCAGTCTTCATGTCTTGGATTGTTTGTATCTGGATTGGTCTGAATTGGATAGGGGGTTTATACAGCACTATCAACTGAATAATGATGTGCTTTGCTTTGCGAGATATATGAACAATAAAAAATACATGCTGAAGATTAGCGACGATGGTGAGTTTCGTTATTCAGGAGGAGATTTCAAATATAGGGCTTTGCTGGACTTCATCAGGCCACGGAAGTTCTTAACCCTGTCAGTGCAGGCATGATGCCTTCTGTTCTTGTAATCTTGATGGAAATGGCGATTGATTGTCTAGATGAAAGGCTGGGGGAGTTTGCAAATTGGCAGTTGCAATAAGCGCTTTCAGCATAGCTAAACGTGATATCTACCTCGCAGACATCAAGAGATGTAGAGTATGCGCTTTTGTATGAGGGTGAGGCTACGGATATCAAGTCTATCTACTATCGCGACATAGTCATTCAATATCAATTAATGGGTGGGCATTTTTTTGTTGTGTTGAAGAATGAGAGTTGGGAGTTCACTAACTATATTTTTTATCTACTGGATAAGCGTATTTCGATTTTGGATTGTGTGGAACAATTTCAGTCTTATGAAAGCGAAGGGTTTATGGCGGATAAGCGTTTTTCAGAGGGGGGGCTTGTTTTTAAAAGATCAGGCAATTCCAAGAGGTATTCTTTAAGGATGGATGATAAAGGAAGGCTGTTTTATTCGCTGAGCGATTTTAAGGGGAGATCATTTTTTGATTTTTTCCGTTTGAGAAAATATTTACTTCTAGCAGAAGAGTAACACTGCTTTGTGAAGGTGAGGAGTAGGAGGAGTGGGGAGTGCAATAAAAGACTTTGATGTAGTGGAGAGCCCAAGAAAGCCAGGGGTTATAATCGTTTATTTTGATCTTTTGTTTTGTGGCAAAAAGACCGGTGTCAAAGTTATGAGCGAGTCGGTTTTTGCTCAGTACTGGATGGAAGATTCTGAACGTTATTTTTTGGTGTTCCAGAATGCCCCCTGGGAGGAAACTAATTATGAATTTTATCTTTTAACAAAAGATTTTGTGGTTTTGGATCGTGTGCATCTATTTTCGCCTGATGACCGTGATGATGAATTGATTGATAGTTATGAGCTGAAGGATGGCGTCTTTTATTTTAGAAAATACGAGAATGGAAATAGGTATAAAGTATTGATTAAAAAAGAGGGGGGAATGCGATATTCCTTGGGTGATTTAAAGTATAGATTAATTTGGGGGGTGCTAAAGCCGGTTAAGTATCTGAAGTTAATCGCCTTGTGAGGTCCAAAGTATAATTATTGGATTGAATGGGTTTAAAGTGGCAGCTGCAATAAGTGCTTTCAGCATAACTAAACGTGATATCTACCTTCCTGAATCAAGAGATGTTGAGTATACACTTTTGTATGAAGGAGCGGATACTGGTATCAAGTCTATCTACTACCACGATATTGTCGTTCAATATCAATTAATGGATGGGTGTTTTTTTGTTGTGCTGAAGAATGAACATTTTGAGATTACCAACTATGCTTTTTATCTGTTAGGTAAAGGTCTTTCGACTTTGGATTGTGTGGAACAATATCAGTATTACGAACGTGATGGATTTATGACTGATAAGCATTTTTCGGGGAAAGAGTTTGTTTTCAAAAGATCAGGCAACTCCAAGAAGTACTCTTTAAAGATAGATGGTAAAGGAAAGATTTTTTATTCGTTGAGTGATTTTAAGGGGAGGCCATTTTTTGATTTTTTTCGGTTGAGAAAATACTTGCTTTTAACAGAGGTGTAGGGGTTTGTGTTTGAAAAGTGGTTGTCTAGGGTAAGTGTGGGGAGGTTTTATTAGATGGTGCATTCAATAAATTTGTTTCACTTGCAGAAGGTGAAGCCCTTACGGGAGGTGGACGAATGCTTTGACTTGATGTTTGATGGCCATGCTACAAGAGTTAGGGTGGATTATGAAACTGTTTTTGCTCAATATAAGATAAACCATTTCTTTCTTGTTGTTCTTGAGAATGATTTTTGGGAGGGGACAAACTATCTGTTCTATCTGCTAGATGAGGGTTTTCATGTTGTCGATCGAATTAATTTGAGCGCAACACCTGAGGATAATGGGTTTATTCAAGAGTGCCACCTTAAAGAGAGTGGTTTGGTTTTTGAAAAATATAAGAGTGGGAAAAGATATGAGTTGTCAATTCGGGCGGGGGGTCGGGCGAGTTATTTGTTGAGTGAGCTAAAATATAGGTCGTGCTTTGGTTTTATGAAGCCAAAAAAGTATCTTGAACTACGAGAGATATAATGTGATTTCTCGCATGATTGTAATGGATGGCGGATTACTTGCGGTTAATTTTATGTGTGCTGCTGCATGAATATGGATTGTCGAGGAAGGAGTTGATGGTCTAGGTGAAGAGTTAGAGGGGCTCTAGATGGAAACTGCAATAAAAGACTTTGATGTCGTTGAGAGCCCAAGAAAACCTGGGTGTGTGATTGTTTACTTTGATCTTCTGTATCGTGGTCAGAAAACAGGGGTCAAGGTTATGAGTGAGTCAGTTTTTGCTCAATATTGGCTGGATGAGGTTGCGAGGTATTTTTTAGTTCTTCAAAATTCAACGTGGGAAGATACAAACTATGAATTCTATCTGCTGTCAAAAGACTTCAAAGTTTTGGACTATTTGAGCCTGCTATCACCTCCTGATCGAGATGATGAATTGATTGATAGTTATGAATTAAAGGATGGAGTATTTTTCTTTAAAAAGTATGGAAATGGCAATAGGTATAAAGTAGTAATTGAAAATAAGGGGAAGGTTGGCTACTCCTTTGGTGATCTGAAATATAGATTGATTTTAGGGGCGCTAAAGCCGGTCAAGTATCTTCAGTTAACCCCCTTGTGAGTCTTTGGAAGGGGAGTGTTTTGGGTTGTGCCGAGGAGGTGGTATGGGGTTTTTGTCTCGATGGTTTAAGAGGAAGTCAAGACGGGCAGTGGAGAAGGTTGTGTTTGATGAGCGTAAAATTATCCATAGCCCATTGAGGGGGGAGGATGTTGAGTTCCATTGGGCTGATCTGTGCGAGGTAAGCATTGAAACCACGGATCAAGGGCCGTTTGTAGATGATGTGTTTTGGGTGCTTGCTGGAGGTGGTCGGTATTGTCGCATTTCAAGCACTGCGGAAGGCATGGGGAACTCTTGGAAAAATTGGGAGAGCTACCTGAGTTTAATCATAAGGCGGTTATCGTTGCGATGAGCGTAGCAACAAACGCAAGGTTTGAATGTTGGAAAAAACATGGTGTGGCTCCTATTGAAGGGTAAAGTGCCGAGTTCTGAAGCCTATGCAGGCTAGAGCGGCGATAGAATGGCTTGTTTCTGCTGACCTTACAATGATATGGAGCCTGCACCAATCAGTGATGTGCCCCGTTTTCTATCACACCGATGCGCGCCGGCCCCCAGCATAGGCGTGCTCATCGCTTCAGTTGCATCTTCCCCGTTTCTAGTCTTCGCAAGTGCAAGCCATAGGCAAGGAGTGGCTTACGGGCTGCTGTAGTTTGGCGAAAGCGAAGTGCGGATGGAAGACGGTGGCTGTACCGCAATCGTCCGGGAGGGCGATATCGCCTCCACTGTGCTTGGGTTTCGGTTCTACCATCCCGATGACCACATTCTCTCCAAAGATGGTTTCTCAGAAAGCTTCATCTAATCAAGACATTCTCTATTCAGGGTAAAATAATCAATAGAGTTTGACTTGACATTGTCATGATCGGTGCTAGGATTTTTGTATAACGAAGTTGACTTCATTTCATGGCTAGAGATTTGCAGAATATTTCAGTCATGCAAATACAAATTTTGCTAAAAACCAGTCTTTCATTGACGTGTATTTATTTGTACAGCAAGTCCCATGAAGCTGACACGGCTTATGTTGATTTTATCGTCTTTTCGCTGCACCGGCCTTTATCAAAATGAATGATCATGCGAGGTGTGTATGCCTGAAAACAATGTGGTTCAAACGCCGGCTCCGCCCTATCCGGAATATTCGGATAAAGTACTGGATCAGCCGGCTGATTATGGTGTGCTAAAGCAGCTGGAAGGCACATGGGTTAACTACAATCCGGACAAGACGAATCTGGGGTGGGGCTTGCATACCACCTGTATGCCGTCTCCAGGGACGAATTCTGAAACCATTTTTGGCATATTCCACTTCCTCTGTGAAAACTATACCGAAGAACTGACGTTCTCCCTGGTTGATGGCGGGGTGCGGAATCGGGGCGGTACCAATGAGCAGTTCGCGGGCGCGGTGAAATACAATCAAAGCATCAAACGCGTCAGTGATGAGGTGAGCATTCACGAAGAAGATGGCATGTATTTGTGGATGAACCCGATGTACAATCATGCGGCTACCGAAGAGTCCGTCATTTCAGATAACGGCTTCCCTGGGATTGCCATTGGCGCCGGCGCCAATGGGCCAAATTATGTGCCGCCTTATTCCATTGCGCGTAGCGGGACCATACCCCATGGCAGTGCGATGATGATCACCGGCGGATTTCAGGCGGACATTCCCGGTAAACCGGAATACCCCACCGGCACCGACTGTTGGACTCAGCCTTTTAGCAACTCGTGGCCAACGACTCCGCCGCCGCAAGACAATAATACGGTGCCGGCTGCCGTTGCTGCCAACCCCGTGCCCCTGGCTGGATCTCCGCTCGCCATTTCACCCAGCATGGGTGCTTCCGCATTGCTGAAAATTCAGGAAGGCACGCCGGCCGCGCCGCTCAATCTGGATGAACCCGCGCCGGCTTGGGCGTTTGACAAGTCATTGCCCGCCACCCACCCGGACAGCAATCTGACTTATTTCCAGCGGATTGTCGCTGACCCAAACTACCCGTATTCCGTGCGCCCGGATTTGCGACTGCGAGATGTGATCAAAGACCAGCGCATCAAAAAATACACGCTGATTCAGCTCAGCAGCAAGCACAACGGCGGGCCGCAAGGCGGGATTTTAAATACGCCATTTGTGAGCACCTTTGCCAATGTTACGGAAATGAATCTGAATTTATGGATACAAACCGTGATAGACAGCGATGGCTGTGAAGTATTGCAGCTTCAATATGAGCAGGTGCTGTTTTTTGAGTTCATGTTTGGCTCCAATGGGCAAGTGACGCGCTGGCCGCATATCCAAGTCAATACTTTGAGAAAGAAGCCGACGGGTAGGTCGCGTTTAAACTACTAGGACTCTTGTGACGAAAACACCGCTTCGCAACATTGAAGCGGTGTTTCTTATTGCGCTGCGCGATTAGCCGGCTAAAAGTGGCTAACAAAACTCAGTTTTACGGCTGAGGCAAGGCGCGCCGACGCAGACAGTACATTGAGTACGGCAAGTCGGCGCAACGCAGCATCAGGGGTTTTGTCAGCCGCTCTAACTGTCTATGCGCTCCGCCAAACGCAACTGGCAGGCGGTGGCTAGCTTCACCAGTTCCGTCTTGCTGGCTGGCATCTTGCCGGGTGGGGCGATCAGCTCCGCCATGCCGCTAAGCGTGGAGATGCTGCTGTTCAAGCCGATCAGCCTGCCTTGCGGCCAGCGCTGCTTGTTGCTGGGCGCGTAATCCAGCGTCACCACCCAGCGTGAATGCAGCCATGGGCCGGGTTCGCGCAGCACGGCGTCCAGCACAGCGCGGCTGACCTGTTGCGCCGCCTCCGCGGCGAGGGCGAGCGCCAAGTGCAGGGTATCCGCGGTGCCAGCCGCAGCGGCCTGATGCAGCAAGGCCGGGCGGGTTTCCTCCTGCCACCAGCGCCGCAGCCGCCGCGCGCCTGGCTTCTTGATGCGGCGGAACACCTCGTCTAGCTCACCCTCGGACAGGCACAACACCGGCTCCACCTCATCCGCCAGGCAGAAGGCTTGTCCCAGCGGCTCGCCCAAGGCCTGCTGCAAATCCTTCACCTCCAGCTTCATGGACGCAGCCACCTCCGCCGCGACAAACCAGAATCCTTCAGGCCGTCGCAGCACCCGCATGGCCAAATCCTTGGCGAAATCCAGCCGCAGCGGCGTATTCACTTCTAGACCGATAGCGGCATTCATGGCTGAGCCTCCCCTGTGAGGCGCGCAAGCCGCGCTACCAAAAACGCACGGCGATACGCGGCGCGCAGGCGCAAGCAGGCATGAGATAGATGGCGGGAAGAGTAAATAAGGGGAGGGGAGATAGAGACGACAAACATAAGACGAGCATCCATGGTTATGGACTCCTAGCGGTTTTGTCTAAAGCGCCCCCTGTTGAGAGGGGCGGCCGGGTACTTCAACACCGCCGCTAGACGGCCCGCAGATTTTCCCCGTTGCCGGGGTATTGTATGGCTGCACGCTACCCGGCCATAAGCTTTGGACGTGCCAAGAGAGTGGCACGACAGGAACCTATGGACGCAAAAAAGCCACGACTTACGGGTGCGGGCTAACCGCTAGCGGAGGGTGTGTTGAGCACCAGCGGTCAATTTAACAGTGAGGTTGCGTGGAGTCAATCTACTGAAGCAAAAAGAGTCGTTATATGGTTTTAGGGCTTATTTCTATCAATTCTATTTGTCGAAATATTTGTGGATTAGACGCATGAGCTGGAGTGTTTTTCTGGGTGTCTTGTGAGGTAGATCATAAAGAGAGTATTTAGGTTTTTTAGATTTTCTGGTTAGAAAACTTGCGGGCAGTGAAAATTTCTTCTGCCATGGAGTAACCAATTTTTTGTAATTCTTCAAGTTCTTCGTTTGTTAGCATTTGATCAGAGGTGGTGATTTGAGGGAATTTTATATACTGTTTTCTCATTGCTGACTTTGGTGAGTTCAGCTTGACTAACCAAAGGGTGCCACCTTCTTGATTGCTATAAATGAAAGGTATTTTTATATGTCTGATTTCATTGCTGGAAAAGTCTAGCTGATTTTTGAATTTTACCAAACCGTCTATTGAGAATTTATCTATTAATCCATCAGAGATGGCTTTGTTGCATGCGAGCCTTAAATCGCCAAATAGATATTCTGGGTCATGTCCTGAGTCTAGACAGACGATATTTTTTTCATGCCTGCGAAAAAGTGCTAGCAAACCAAGATTTTCAGTGAAGCCACCATCAGAAAGTCTCATATAATTTTTGGTTGGAATGGCTAGGAAGAGCTGTAATAAATTTATAATGCCAGGAAAACTGCCATTGTAGTGTTTGGGATTTCTCCAGTAGCCTGTTCCAGGGAAAAATAGAGATAAAGTTTCAATTCCCCACCCTAGTTTTACATAGTCCATAGCTGAGCCTGAAGCTGCCATTGCATGTTTTAGCGAAACTCCTCCGCTTAAGGTTTGATAGTTGCCATCATTCAATAAAATATGTTTGGGGGTTAATTCACTTTGAAATTTTGATACCCCATTGTTTGCAGTTATGTTGATGATTGGATATGGTGATTTGTTCAAATCGTTTAAATTGTAGTCATCGCTGTTCGGTAGATATGTTTTTTGCAGTATCGATGTGTAATAATCGAACAAAGATAGTTTTGGCCAGGTTTTGTTTGATAGCCTAAATGTAAAAAAACAAATAAAGAGCAAAATTAAGATGGTGATTGTATGGTTAATTATTATTGACTCGTACCCTTGATGTTTGTCGTGAATGTATATGGCCGATAGAAAAAATATGGGATAGGCGATTAACTTGTCTAATCCATTGTATATGGAATATTGAGAGGCTCTGTGAGGCATTCTGGAGAAGTAAAAAGCAATGGCAATGATGACGGCAGTTGCAATTGGAATTGTTAGTAATCCAAATTTTAAAAATGGTATGATGCTGATAAGGAAATAAGTATAAATCATTACTAAAAATAGAAGTGCCTTTCTAATTTTGAGTAACTTGAGCTTTGTGGTGACGAAAGCCAGGGTGGCACCTAGTGCAATTACTGTGAGATTTGAAAATACTAGCAATTGCTCTGCTGATTCTGAAAATAATGAAAAATTAAATTTTTCAAGCGTGTGACCTGCTGCTATTCCGATTGAGAAAATGAATACTAACCTAGAAAAAAATTCCATGGCGATCGGATAAATAAAACCTGAAAGGGTATAGTTAAGATTGGTTGAGTGTTGCTTTCTTTTTTTTATTTCTTGCTCATGTAAAAATTCGCATGCTGCATACCCTCCACCCGATACAGATGACAGATATCTGATGATTTTTGAGAGGTTACTCTCTTGAAGAAATTCAAGAAACCCTCGCGCTACAGCCGCTGATCTGACGCCCCCTCCAGATATGGCTAAGGAAAATGGGGTTTTGAATTCTGCTCTAAGGTCAGGTTTGTTAAAGTTTTTGATAGTAGCTTGGTTAGGGAGTAACTTTGACTCTTCTTGATAAACCTCATTGGGATATTTCATTGAGTTCCAAAATATTATAATTAAATTAATATTGTAAAACTATTTTAATGGGGAGATAGACTTGGGGCTGAACTGGATGTTTAAAATTGCTGCCTGCTTAATGTAGGTGATAAATGCATTTTTTATGAAATTTAATCGAGATTTGGTTTGAAGGACGGGTATCAACTTGAGTGGGTATATATAGTGAGGTTTTCATGTAACTCTTTATTTTTCAAAATAATTCTACATGTGAAATTTTATTGACGAAGTGATATTCAATATCGTTATCTAATTGAACAGTAGGTTTTTTTCCACCAATTTGCAAAAACAATATCAGTTTCTCTACAAAAAACAGTTGTTAGTCGTTTCATGTCATCAGCTTCTTGTGGAGTTTTTGTTGCGCCAGGGTCTCCGTGAGCGATTTGATTTCTTGTGTCAACGAGCTGATTGATCATGTTTGTAACTGGTAAGTAATCCCCTTTCAAGTTTCTAGATAGCTCTCTTTGGTATTCACTATATCCAAATCTATTAAAATATGATTTTATTTTTTCAAAAGATGGGCTGGCAAATCCTTTGTTAAATTTTTCGCTCGATAAAGGTCTTGGTAGTGAGTCATCTGTATTCCATATTTCACCATCTTGTCTTACAAAGTTAAATATCTTTTCTGATATTTTATCTGGTTGATTTGAATTTTTTATTTCATCTATGTAATCCTTGGATGAGTGGTAAAAGACGCTTGGGTGAATTTTTTCTCTTGTAATGGAATTTGAATAAAGTGAATCAATCGCACTTTCTCCTAGCTCTTTTACATATGCCTCTAGGTGGCTTGATAGCAATACAATACTTGCCCTGCATAGTGCATTGATCTCAGGTTGAAGCTTGATAGGGTTTTTTAGCTCTTGCTTCTTCGCACTAGCGATAAGTATTCTAACTTCATCTAATCTTTTCAATAGTGAAGAATAGTTTTTTGTATACCTTGCCATTTTTTATTGCCCTATTTGATCCATGGCATCGTTCCATAATTTAAATCTGCGGCGGGTTCTGCTTGTGTGATCTACGGCTCGGCTGATTAGGTCTTGAAACTCTTCATTGGCAATTATTTGTCTATATTTTTCAAGAAAATCGTTTTTAGAGGACTGGGCTAGTGCTGTTGAATTTCTCTCGGCAAAATCCATTATTAAATCAAAAAGGGCTCTATTGATAACCTTTGCGCCTGGCCTCCTGAAGCAGGTTTTTTCATTAAACCAAATGAGGCTATTTTGGATTGCTCGGTCCCATTTTTCTTTGAACTGGTTAACTTCTTCGGTCGATAATTTTCTGCCATCTTTGGCGACTTCATTAAGCCAGTGCTTTTGTGGGGTTTTATAGTTTTCAATGCCTTTTATCTTAAATGCAAAGAAGCGTAGTATAAGCTCTTCATCTCTCATTCTTGGGTCAGGGGCCTTTTTCCCAAGGATACGTAGCCAATTCGTATCTGTAGATAGCTCTTTGATTAATGAGTTTAAACTGCCTCTGTAGATGCAATTTCTTAGTTCTTGAGCGTTCAGTGGGGCTGTATTTGTGTTTAGTCTTTCAAAAACGTCAAACTTTACCTCCGGATGAGACTCATTTGTTATTAGTACGCATCGAATTGTGTGAGTTTTAATCTGCCTTTGCAATTTATGGTCTATTTCATGAAATCGAAGTCCATTTAATTCTTTTATAACTTCTAGCGAAGTTAGTTTGAACTGATTTTCAATAAAACGGAATAGTGAGTATAAACGCTGCTGACCATCAATTACATCTAATTCGTAATCTTCGTTTTGCGATAGGTAGCACGGTGGGATGGGGATATTTAATAAGATCGATTCAATTAATCTTGAGGCTAGCTTGTCATTCCAGACATATTTTCTTTGGAAGTCTGGACGCTCTGATAATGGCTTTAAGAAAATGGTGCTGTTTTTTATTTGAATGATTAGACTGTCCACATTGAAGTCATATGGCTGTGTAACTACTTTTCTTTCCCGGATAGGAACTTCTTCAGGATCAGGTACTTCAGAATCGGTCTCGATTTCAAAAATGTTTTTATCGTCAATCATGATTGATTTATCCACTCTTGTGATGAGTGCTGCAAACAGAATAAAAGAAAGGGCACTAAATTGTGCCCTTTGGATATTTTCTGGTCAAATTTTGATACTAGCTCAATCCCAGCTCAACGCCCCGCCAGTCTGGTACTCGGTCACGCGAGTCTCAAAGAAGTTCTTCTCTTTCTTCAAGTCGATCATCTCGCTCATCCACGGGAAGGGGTTGTTCACGCCGGGGTAGAGCTGGTCCAGGCCAATCTGCTGCATGCGGCGGTTGGCGATGAAGCGCAGGTATTCCTTGAACATGCTGGCGTTCAGGCCCAGCACGCCGCGCGGCATGGTGTCTTCGGCGTAGGCGTATTCCAGTTCCACCGCGTGCTTGAACAGTTCGGTGATCTCGGCCTTGAAGCTTTCGGTCCAGATTTCCGGCTGTTCCAGCTTGATGGTGTTGATCAGGTCGATGCCGAAATTGCAGTGCATGGACTCGTCGCGCAGGATGTATTGGTACTGTTCCGCGGCGCCGGTCATTTTGTTCTGGCGGCCCAGCGCCAGGATTTGCACAAAGCCCACGTAGAAGAACAGGCCTTCCATGATGCAGGCGAACACGATCAGGGATTTGAGCAGCTTCTGGTCGTTTTCCAGCGTGCCGGTCTTGAAGGCCGGGTCGCACAGTACGTCGATGAAGGGGATCAGGAATTCATCTTTGTCGCGGATGGATTTGATTTCGTTGTAGGCGTTGAAGACTTCGCCTTCGTCCAGGCCCAGGCTTTCCACGATGTATTGGTAGGCGTGGGTGTGGATGGCTTCGTCAAAGGCCTGGCGCAGCAGGAACTGGCGGCATTCCGGGCTGGTGATCTGGCGGTAGGTGCCCAACACGATGTTGTTGGCGGCCAGGGAGTCCGCGGTCACGAAGAAGCCGAGGTTGCGCTTGACGATGCGCATTTCGTCTTCGGTCAGCTGGCCGGTTTTCCACTGTTCGATGTCGCGCTGCATGTTCACTTCTTGCGGCATCCAGTGGTTGGCGCATTGGGCCAGATATTTTTCCCATGCCCATTTGTGTTTGAAGGGCACGAGCTGGTTGACGTCGGTGGTGCCGTTGATCACTTTTTTGTCCACCACGTTGACGCGGCCGGCGGCGTTGGCGCCCGCGGAGGGGGCGGCCGGTTTGGTTTCGATGGTGTCGTCAAAGTTCAGCATTAAGGGCTCCTGTTTGGATTTATTCCGCGTCCGGCGCGGTGATTTGGGGCGGCAGCGGCTGCTTGTCGCCAGCCAGGCTGGGGCTGAGCGGCAGGCTGCTTTTGCGCAGTATTTGTATCTGGCGCGGCGCGGCGGCAAGCGCCGGCACCGGGTCCAGGTCTACGTGCAGGCTGCCCAGTTTGCGGTAGCCTGCGTCTTTGCCATGTTCTCCATGGCGGGCGATACAGAATGCGGTGGCGCTCATGAGCGGCGTCCTTTCAGAAGCGCAGCTGTTGGCTGAGGCGGTGGATCAGCTGGCGTTCGCTGCTTTCCTCCTGCTCCACCTGGCTGCCGCGCGGCTGCCGCAGCTTTAGCAGCTGGCGGTATTGCCGGTTGGCTTGTTCTATGTCTTGCTTGAGCAGCTCTATTTGCTGCTGCAGTTCTTCCGGCTGGCAGTACACCACCAGCGCGTCCGCTTCCACCCAGGCTTTGCGCCATACTTTTTGGCGCGGCAGGCGGCGGGCTTCGTTGAACAGGTCCTTCCATTCGCAGGGCGGGGCCTGGTTCAGCGTCAGGTACATATTGAACAGCACAAACTGCTTGTCGGGGTTGTGGGTTCTTTGTTCGCAAAACCCGTTGATCCGGATGTTTTCAAACGTTTGCATCTGACCTCCTGCTGAAGCCTGGCTGGTAGAGGCGGGGCTGCGGGCCTCGTCATCCTGGAACCTGCTCAAAGCCGGCTGCGCTCGCTGGCCGGGCCTTGAACTGCTTCCGTCCGCCCGCATCGCGGGCCGGCGGCGTTTCCATCCCGAAGCCGCCTGCGGGCAAGCGGCTTGAGGTTGGGCACTGTTTACTGTTGCGGCGCGTCCTGGTACTGGACCAGGCCGTAAATCTTCCACTCGCCGTCCACCCGTTTCAGGTGGTAGCCGGTGCAGTATTCCCAAGCCGGCTGGTCCTGGCGTTGCACAATCCAGCGCACGCGGGCGCTGGCGGCGTCTTCGCCAAAATTCAGCACGCTGTCCAGCTGGTGGCGGGCGCTGGCGAAGCCCTGGCTGCGGTACCACTCCAGCAAGGCGGTGGTGGTGTCGCGCAGCGATGCCATGTCGTCCCAGCTGGTCAGGTCCCCCTGATGGATGGCGGTGAAGGGCACGGTGAAGTGCGCGGTCACTTGGGGCACGTCCAGCTGGCTGTAGCCCACTGCGTAGCTGTTGAAAAATTCTTCTATGTTCATCCGGTTTCCCCTGGTTTTGCGTGTGTGCTGCGTCCGCTGCCGTTACGGTCTGGCGCGGTTTTTTGCTGCGTTCCCCATTGGCCAGCCGTCTGAACGGGCAGGCGGCTGGCCAATGGGTGGGGCGGCCGGATTATGGGGCCATTTCACAGCCGGCTGCGGGCAGGGGGCTGTGAGATGGAGCCTGGCCGGAGCCAGGCTAGACCAGCCCCGAGGGGCCGGCCGTTCAAGCCAGGATGGCTGCTTCCGCCTTATTGGCAATTAAGTGGAGTTAAGACCAATTTTTGAGTGTCTGGCAGTCAGCAAATCAACCATTGCCTAATTTTTACGAATTGGCTAGTGTTGTTTGTCCGTAAGTTTGTCGGTAAGTGCGCCGATTGAAGCACTTAAAGACATATAGTGTACTGTAAAAAGCGTTTTCCTTGGCACTGCTTGGAAAGCTGACAGTGATAGAGCAACAGACAACGCGACCGTGTAGGCAATGGGGCTAGATAGCAACCAGTTCGGCGATTTTTTCAGCGACCACCGCCATTGTGTCTTCTCCAGTGTCCAGGCCGCTTCGAGAGGCGAGCAAGGGGCTGACATTGCGAAGAGCATCATAGGTCGTGTTGTGCACGATGGGTACGAGCTGGTTGCCCGCGAGGAGTGCCGAAAGCTCTTTGTCGGCGACGCCCTCTTTTGGAAGCCGGGTCAGCAGTGCAGGAGTCACCAGAACAAGCCCGATTCGCGAATTTGCTAAGCCCTTGTCGATTGCGCGCATCATCGGCACGCCGAGACCAAGGTCCTTTTCGCTGAACCAAACTTTGACACCGGCCGCCTCAAGCAAATCGTGCAGCTCTTTGGCTGCCCCTTGTCGGTCGTCCCACGCGTGGCACAGAAAGACGTCGCGAAGGTCAGGCTGTGCCGCTGCTCGCGTCTCAACAGTTTGTCGTATTGGTGTGAGGGACTGTACTTGGGCTGGCGTGTACGACACAGATGAACCTGCTCTCGACCAGCGCGGTTTCGAACTGCTGCTGGACCTGCCGCCACTTACGCCACCGCCGTGGTTATAACTGCTACCGCTATAGCCTGATGTGGAATAGGACGAGCCGTAGCCGCCACGGTAGCTACTGCGGTGCCGGCATGCAGGGCAGGCAGCGGCAGCGGCAGCTGACGAGTGTCCACGTACTGGGGCTGTACATTGAGCCATGTCGCAATCCTTCCATTTGCAATTGTCATTTCAAGCAGAGATTAGATGGGCACTTAAAACTGCGCGCAACCACAACATGTGCCGCTTCATTTAAGTGCTGACCCAAATTATAGTATTGCAGCGCAGAGACAACAAGTCTTGACGCAAGGCCAATAATGCGAAAGCCGCGCTGTGATTGGCTTTTCGGGGCAAAAAAAATTTGCACAGACTGGGGCCGGCCGACGCCGGTAAGGCTATAAGCCTGATATGGCAGGGGTTCTATACACGTGCAGACTTACCACAAGATGTTGTGCCTAGTGGTCTGTGGCTTTATGACGACTCTTGCATGGACTGTGCTGGCAATTCCAGTCAGCTTGGGTGGCTGCCGTGAATCGCCCCGTAAAAGCGAGGCTTGGCTCCATCGGCCAGGCAACTCAGTCGTCCGCCAACCAGATGCGGCTGGCCATACGGCTATTGACATGGTTGCGCCAGTAATAAAGAGCGCGTTCGCGCCCCAGCAGTGTGCAGCGGTCGTCTCCCTGCGTCTGGCTGATGCTGAGCGCACTCAGTTGCAGGTGGCCGAGGACGTGGCTGTCGGCTAGGTGCCTGTAGCACTGTGCACTCGTAGCGGCCACCGACGGGGTGTGTGCCACACATCTCTGTCACGTTGCGATTGCAGAGCATAGGGTTGTTGCCATCCTTCCCTGACGGCAACAGGAGCAATGCAGAAAGGGAGGTCGCGGAGTAATCATGCTGACAATGGGTTGCTAGGTTCGGTGAAGTATCTAGGGTAAATCACTTCGCCCCAATAGTCGTGCGTATTAGCCAAGGCCGTAATATTTACTCAGTGCGTTTACCAGTAATCCACCCGCGGTTGCAATTCCAATGTCCCAGCCTCCAATGGCTGCTTTCTCCATCATTTTCCCCACCCATGCACTGACCTTTGGCCCGAACTGTGTGGCAGATTGCGGTACTGGGTCATGACGCAAGGCATGCTCCAATTCATCAACGTCTTCTTTGCTTACCCCGTTCTCGGTTAAATGGCGCTCTAGCGACGAAAAATTATCAGTCATGATTTTCTGCGAATTGCTTTGGGTGACCGAAGAGCCACCATCAATATTGCCTAAGATGCCTTGGAAATTCTGGATGCTGATGTTGTGCATGGCTGCCTTCTTTTCACTTTCTGAAAATAAAAGACCCTCTCCCAGGATGCCATCTGCTTCGAGTGCGAGAGCCCAGTCCAAAATAGTCGTTCTTACTACCCCTAAAATAGCCGTCAGTCTGTTCAGGCCTACGCTCCGGGTCGGCCGAAACTGAACGTAGTCATGCTGCATAGACATTAGGTACTGCTCCTGCTCAGGGGGAAAATTGTAAACAATAGTTCCGGCGCTTTTGTCAGCCAGCAGCTGCTCCAGAGAGTACACTGATTCGGTTACTCTGATTTCAGTGAGCAAATCATGAAGCTGATGAGGAAGTTGAAATGGAATTAGTCCACGCGCCGGGTTATATGCCTTGAGTTCCCCATGGATAATACGGTAGTCGGGGAGGTTCTCATTAAGTTCTCCCGTATATCCGTTGAGCTCTGCCAGCACCCATTGCCGAAATTCGGCGAGTCCCAGCTTGGTTGCGACCATAAGTGCCTTGCGGAGTAAATCGCCGATGTCATTGGCACTGCTGGATGCAAGTTCTTGAAGTTCAATAACAACTGACTTTGTCATAACAAGCCTCTCTGGGAGGTGGTGATTTACTCGACCAGGCAAGGCTCTGGCTAACCATTTAAAACTTTAAACGGAATGTAGGGGACTATTCTCTCGGGGCTGACTGTATATAGAGGAATCAACATTCTTTGGTCATTTGTAAGAATGTCAAATTCTTTTGATAAGT
Source organism: Chromobacterium sp. IRSSSOUMB001 (assembly GCF_023507765.1). NCBI lineage: Bacteria > Pseudomonadati > Pseudomonadota > Betaproteobacteria > Neisseriales > Chromobacteriaceae > Chromobacterium > Chromobacterium sp. IRSSSOUMB001. Next base: position 187,783 of record NZ_JALCYU010000008.1, on the reverse strand, counting down.
TAATTATCGAGTTATCCGTTAGGCCAAAGCTGATAAATAAATCATCCTTGCAATCATCAGAAATTAAGGTTTTTGCTTGTTTGAAATGACCAAATAATTCCCTTGCCAATTCAAAAGCCTTAACGCCAGCATACCCGTTTAGGTCGATTAGATTGGAAACCTCTGCGGCAATGTAAGGAGTTATCCAAATCTCCTTGTAATTCTCAACAATTTTCCACAGCGCGTAGTAGTCTTCAACGCAAAATTCCCCTAGGCGCTTTGATTTGTTTATGTACCGCCCTTCGTCTACGCTGCCTATTATCATTACAAGAAGAAGATTGGTGTCTATTAATAACCCATCTTTCATTAGTATCACTTCTCTTTGTATGCCTTGAATCCCTTGAAGGCAAAGTTATCTTTGTCAACTATAAATACTTTATACTCCCTTCTCGTTCCCATGAGTGTGGCTAGCTTATATATGGGATTTTTTTCGCCATTCCCTCCGGCTAGCTCAAGTGGGCTTTGTCCGGTCAGGTGGTAACTAAGAGTTACTTCATAATTTCCACCCGAAATAATCACACCCTCTAGGTTAAATTCTTTTGCATCAGGCACAAGCTCTTTCGCATTTTCTACCGCAACGGAAATTGCTTTTTTGAAATCCATATTTCAACTCCTTAGTTAATTATTAAGTCGATTTTTGTATCCGCATCGACCGTGAAGCCTCGCTTAATAGCGTTGGCACTTCTCAATTTATTCACGCACCTGATTCATTTTCGCCTTTCAATCGGCGGCAATGGAGCGTCAAGACGCTCAATGGTGACATTGGCGAGCATTGCATTGTAGCGCCACCGGTCGAACTTCTCTCGGTACTCTGTGACAAGCTGCTTGAGCGCGCTGATTTCAGCATCTCGCGCGGCAATCATCCGGGCGGCATCGGCGAGGCTACCCGGGCTGGGCACTTTTCCTGCGGGGCGCTGGGCGAGATTCTTCTTGCGCGCAGAGAAAGCTGCTTGAATGTCCGCATGGGCACTTAGGCCGGAGCGACTGGGGTGGTAGCCTAAAATGGGCTTTGCCACTTTGCATACGCCGTCCCAGGTGATGCTGCCACTATCCCAAGTGTGGATGGCATTCAGAATAGCCTCCACTTGGTCAGGTCGGATATGTCGATTTCTAGCCATTAACGTGCCCCCCTGGCGTTGTTGTCGTCTCTAGCGAGAAGTTTTCCCTTGCAAGCAAATCACTATCGAGAGACCTAAGCAGCTGCTTCATGGCGGGCATCGTTTCAGCTTCCTGCGCCAGGGCTTTCGTTGCGAGGCCACGCAACGCGCGCTGGAGATGCGTCGGGCTCTGGCCTTTAGCCGTCCGAATTACGGCGCCATCAGGTACTGCCTCGCTCTCAAGTAGCCCAATAAGCTGCTGAACTTTGGCGAGACTGCGCCGCTGTACGTCCAGCCAATCCTGTGCGTCGACATCGTCATCTGCGACCAGCTCAGCATTGGCTACCTCTGCAGCTATGCTAGCGTGTAGGGCATGAAGCCGCATGAGCTGCGTGGCCGCATCCTTGGAGCCTTTGATACAGGAATGCTCACTGCAATCCAGGCACTTAACGAAGCCTTCGCATGGTGCGAATGACCAATCGTGGTGGCACTCCCCGTACAGCGTCTTCAAGCCTGTGAGTTGAGGCTGAATCCCATCAATGTCTGTCAGGGCGCGCGGGTTACGAATCACATTCACAACCCACTGACCCACGGCATGGCTGCTGCCGCTTTCTGTTGCCGTTGGTAGAGCAACCACTGTTTGGACGGCTTCAATGGCACCACGTGCTTGCTCAACGCGCTCTTCCAGTGTGCGGTGGTCATAAACCGCGTTTTGCTCGACGCGTCGACGGCCGGACCAATGTGCGATTTGTTCGTCAGTAAGACCAACTCGCTGAGCTTCGGTGTTTATTAAGTGGCGAATCTGATGAGAGGTAAGTCTGAGCACTGTGCCCTTATCATCCCTGTACCCGAACCGCTCGAAGATGCTCTTCTGGGTGCGCGCCCCGGTAAGTGCAAAGTTGAGGTCACTTAGGTCAGGAATCCACAGCGATATTGGGCTTGCTCCTGCTGTCAGATGCAATTGGTACTTCAGCATACAGAAGAGCGCCTCACTAAACTTCAGGCCTCCCTTTCGGCCGAGCCCTTGGTCTGCAGCACTAACATAGGGGAAATAGGGGTGCATCTCTGCGAGTCGGGGCAGCACGAAGGCGTCCCATAATTGCTGCAGCGTGTAGGCTCCGTGCGTTTGCTTAAGGCCGTTCTTATTCAGCGAGGATGTGTGACCCGCGGAGCTGAATCCAAGGGCAAGGCAAACTTGCTCCTTCGATAAGGGTTGGTCATCTGGAACATCTGGGCAATTGGTATGCCGGTAAAAGCGATGTTTGCTCTTCGGGTCTTCCAGATGGCGTGCGAGCTTCCTGCCATCCTCTGTGATGGCTCGAATCATGCCGATGGCGCGTTCAGCCACTGGCACCATCCCAGACCACACCCATTTCACGTAAGCGCCAAAGCCCTTGGATGCATGCAGCCTGAGCCCCATTTGCTCCTTGCCAAATTTGTCCGTAGCCTCGAAGACTAGGTTTTCGGGCAGGCGTAATACTTCTTGGCCGCGAGAGGGGGCACACATCAAAATGGCGGCCACGCTGGTGGTAAATATGTCTCTGTGGCACCGCTTGTCACTAGGCTCGAGATTCCGGTTGAATATTTCAGCGAGTGCGTAAAGCGCCTGAAAGTTTGGAAGTTTTTTCTGTCGCGCACGGTCCGACTCGGCATCAACACTGATGCTAAGGTTTTTCGGTTGCTTGTTGGGATTGACCCATGTTCCGCAATTCGACGGCAGCACACCAGTACGCACCAGAACATCGGCCAAACGTTGCAGCTCAGCCCCAATCCTGTGCGCCCCGCCGGTCTTTAGGTGCGTGCGGGCAAGGCTCGCGGCGGCATCCAGGGCCGCGCAGTCGATTCCGAGCGGATTGGCGTCGTCTCGCAGGGTAAGCAATGCGTCTTCGACGAGCCGCAAGGTCTGCAGTCGCTTAATATGCCCGGAGCGGCTTTCACTTGGATTAACCAGATGTCTTTCAACCACGTATGCCTTGGCGAAGTTGATGAATGACTCATCCAGCCAGGCTTCCACGGGGATAGTGCTGCGCGGAAGGCTACCCCGTGGAGCGTGTTCCTGCTTCACAAAATAGCCAACACCTTTCCAATAGGCGGCGGCCCAGTCGACACCAAGTACCTTTGCTTCGCTTTTGGCATTGCTGATGTATTGTGCCAAATTTGTAGACCGGACCTGGCTATCCCGAGATACAAACACTTTGACAGATGCGGCTGCTGACTTCATGCGCCCCCCCCTGCGACGGCATCTAGTTCGGAACGGCGTGCATGGCACAGCTGGACTACGTTTTGCACGGCTCCAATGAGCTTGTCGCTACGTTTCGCTACAGGGCTATCAGGGCCCAGCTCTGCTACTAGGTTTGCACGTTCTGTAAGCAACTCCCGCAGGAATTCCTCATGAGGCCCGTCTAGCCAGGGCTGGAAGTGGCTGCATGTGTAGCAAGCACGTGGAATGCCCTCATCAAGACCGCATTGCTTCAAGTGCCCACAAGTGGCTGCATTTTTCCCGCGGTACGCGACACGGCTCTGGGCGTTATGACCGGCCACGGCATCGACTTCCGAGTCGACCAAGGTGCCACGAAAGGCCGAAGCAAACCGTTGTAATGTCGGCGAGGCGGAGACGGCACGGTCGATTTCGCCAGCGTGCTCCGGCAAATTGTCGATGTAGATTTCAGCCGAGCGAGAGGTCGAGTGGTCCAAGAGCCACGCAATCAGGCTTGTCGGTAGTCCTTCGCGCGCCAGTTCGGTGCCTTTGGTGTGGCGGAGTCTGGCGGCTGAGACGTGCAGTAGTTTGCTGTCTCGCCTCTGGGTCTGGGCTGAGTCGCAGATTGCCGTAATGCGCTTACTGAGAGCTGCGGGTGTGCGGTGCCAGGCCATGCCTTTCGCATCCTGATGCAAAGCCTGCAGGGCTTTACCGTGCTCGCCGCCATCACGTATTTGCGTCGCCAGGTCAATCGTTTCAATGATGGCTGGCCATGCCGGATAAAGAGGCAGCTCGCCTAGAAGCACCTGCATATCAGACGACTGGAGCACCCACCCGCTACGATTTAACAGTCCTGCGAAAGCATGTTTGACGCTCTCGCGTTGAGTCCGGAACACTTGAAAGTTACTGAACGTCAGGTCGATGGCGCGTCTCGTTTCCCTGAAGGCGTGCCCGCGTTGTTTTGCGCGCGGCACCGCCAGTAGATAGAGAGTCGGTCCCTTCTGGACTCCAGGCTCAGGGTCTCCTTCGCACTCCTGTACGTCCTTGCACTTCAGGGCCGCGCTCTGGCTGGGGCGTCGGCCGGTGGCGATGTGGAAGTAGGCCAGACTGAATTCCTCGATGTCCAACCTGCCAGCCTCAGTGGCATCACTCAAGTCTTGCAGGAGATGGTGAGATTCTTCCGGGGTGAGAGGGCCGTCGTTTGGGTCCATGGTCCTCACTGCGCGACCAGCCTCCACCCCCTTGAGCCGCATTTCCCTCAAGGACGCTATTAGCGAACCCGAAACACCGGCGTGCTTGCCGCTGTGCCAATTCACCAGCAGCGACCTTATGTGTCGCAAGGCGTCTTCGTGGCCGAACTTGGCAAGCAAGGCCTTTCGATATCGACGGAAGTCGGTGACTTGCCAAGCGGAAATGGTGCCGCCGGGGAAGCACACTTCTCGGAAGCTCATTAACGCCCAGCGGTACTGGGACAGCGTCGCCCAAGAGTATTTCGTGCAAGCATGGCGTAGTGTCGTCTCAAGGCCGGGCAATAACGCCGGAGAAACTAGGGCGCGAATCGAATCGACGTCGAGCCCTCGCTTCCCATCTATAGGCCACCATCCGCACCGAGCATCGAACTCGATGCCATAGCGTGTGTGCACAATGTGTGAATCCAGTTGCTCCGAGCTGGTGGACTCTGAGATGTGCCTGCGAGCATTCATGTGGGCTTCCGTTTCAGCGGCAGGTCTGCCGTCATGCGGTCCTGCAATTCCAATGTGGCTTCGCGGGCCTGGCGTTTGGTCTCCAGCTTCGTGTAGACAGCATCGACCTCAGAATACTGCTTGCGGCCGGCCAGGTAGTTTCGTACTCGGCGATGGAGTTCCTTGCTGTTCCCGTCGCTGCCTTGCTCATGCTGCAGTTTGGCCAATTCGCTACTGAAGAAATGGCGAAGCAGATGTGACCGTACCTGCGCTATACGCTCATCGGCATCAGCCAAGGTATCGAATACCTCCTTCAGTGCGGCCTTGGTCATTGGCTGACCCTGAGTTGGTCCGGACTTGTGGGTGACGAATAGGTAACGATGCTTGGTGGCTCCTGGTACGGTGCGCCGCTGACTCACGTACCACACCAATAGTTCAGTCAGGTAGATGGAAATCGGAATGGTCCGACCTTCGGTCTTTGCCACCGGCTGGTCGATGCGAGGGTCATCCTTCTCGTCGTGGCGACGTCGAATGGTGACTTGACGCTTCACGTGGTCGACATCCCGCACCTGCAGACTGAGAACCTCGCCACGGCGCATACCAGTCTGGCGAAGCAATTCGACCAAGAGGAGGTTGCGCAACTGCAAATCCGGCCGGAAGGGATTCCGTTCAGCGCCAGGTGCAATCAGTTCGTTGAGAACTTGGTTGTGACGACGCGTGAATTCGACCCCTCCAACATCATCCTTTCGCTGCGTCGCCAGACCTCGATGCCGCAGGATTTGCGCTCGCATCTCCGCAATGCTGCCCATGCGTTCCTGGCTTACGTGAGTGAGAAGGTACTTCGCCATCCATTCAGCGAAGTCGGCTATGTGCGTCAGCCGTTTGAAGTGTGTTGGGCCCGCAACGGAAGGAGCGGAGTAGGAATAACCACGGCGGACTTTCCCCAGTTCTACAACCTTCTGAAGTCGTTTTGCCTCTACCCCGAAGCTCTGCCGGGCGAAGTTGCTTAGCGATTCGCACTCCACAAAGGTCAGATACTTTCCACCTATGAACCGTTCCACCAAGTCAATCTGGTGGAGGCAGCAGAAACCCCGGAACACGTTAACTGCATTCAGGGCTGCTTCCTGGGAAGCAACTGAAAGACCTGGGTTCCGAATCGTTGAGATGACGAACAGCGAGCTGTAGTCATCTTCCATCCCGTGCTGGTCAACCAAAAAAGAGCGCCGCTCCCCGTTGGGGAGCAGCGCTCTTATGAGTTGAAAAGGAAGGGGCTGGCTTAGAGACATTTTCCTATTCTCCCAGATACCCGTCACCCCTTCAACATTAAAGACAAACTAAGAAACTACCAATAACACTAACTAACAAGGATTAGCAGGACCATTAAAGACAAACCAGTCTGAACTCTGGTTATTGGCAGCTCTCGCAATCCGGGTTGTCGATGCTGCAGAACTTGGCGTCGGTGGCCGGGGTGTTGTCCACCACGGCTTCCGGAGTCGCGGCCGCTTGGCTGTGGCTGTTGGACACCGCGTTCAGTTCGCCGCCGCGGCCGGTGGATTTCTCGGCGCTGGTGGCGGCCAGGGTGCGCAGGTAGTAGGTGGTTTTCAGGCCGCGCAACCAGGCGTGCTTGTACAGCTCGTCCAGTTTCTTGCCGGAAGCGCCCGCCATGTACAGGTTCAGGGACTGAGCCTGGTCGATCCACTTTTGACGGCGGGAGGCCGCTTCCACCAGCCAGCGCGGGTCCAGCTCGAAGGCGGTGGCGTAGATGGCTTTCAGTTCGGCCGGCACGCGGTCGATCTGGCCCAGGCTGCCGTCAAAGTATTTGAGGTCGGCCACCATGACTTCGTCCCACAGGCCGGCGGCTTTCAGGTCGCGCACCAGGTATTCGTTGGTGACGGTGAATTCGCCGGACAGGTTGGATTTAACGAACAGGTTCTGGTAGGTCGGTTCGATGCTTGCCGACACGCCGATGATGTTGGCGATGGTGGCGGTGGGCGCGATGGCCAGGCAGTTGCTGTTGCGCATGCCGTGGGTTTTCACGCGTTCACGCAGCGCGTTCCAGTCCATGCGTTCGCTGCGGTCCACTTCCAGGAAGCCGCCGCGCTCGGCCGCCAGCAGGTTGATGCTGTCGTGCGGCAGGATGCCGCGGTCCCACAGGCTGCCCTTGTAAGACGGGTAGCGGCCGCGTTCTTCGGCCAGCTCGGTGGATGCCCAGTAAGCGTAGTAGGCCACCATTTCCATGGATTCGTCGGCAAACTCCACCGCGGCGTCGGAGCCGTAGGCCACGCGCTTCTGGTGCAGGCAGTCCTGGAAGCCCATGATGCCCATGCCCACCGGACGGTGTTTCAGGTTGGAGTTGCGCGCCTTCTTCACCGGGTAGAAGTTGATGTCGATCACGTTGTCCAGCATGCGCAGGGCGATGCGGATGGTGCGCTGCAGTTTTTCAGAGTCCAGGCTGCCGTCGGCCTTCAGGTGGGCGGACAGGTTGACGGAACCCAGGTTGCAGACCGCGATTTCGTCCTCATTGGTGTTGAGGGTGATCTCGGTGCAAAGGTTGGAGCTGTGCACCACGCCCATGTGTTGCTGCGGGCTGCGGATGTTGCACGGGTCCTTGAAGGTCATCCAAGGGTGGCCGGTTTCAAACAGCATGGTCAGCATTTTGCGCCACAGGGACAGCGCCGGGATGCGCTTGTACACCTTGAGCTCGCCGCGCTCGCCCATGGCTTCGTATTCCTTGTAGCGCTTCTCGAAGGCCGCGCCGTACAGGTCGTGCAGGTCCGGGGCTTCGGACGGGGACAGCAGGGTCCAGTCCGCGCCTTCCATCACGCGCTTCATGAACAAGTCCGGAATCCAGTTGGCGGTGTTCATGTCGTGGGTGCGGCGGCGGTCGTCGCCGGTGTTCTTGCGCAGCTCCAGGAATTCTTCAATGTCCGCGTGCCAGGTTTCCAGGTAGGCGCAGACGGCGCCTTTGCGTTTGCCACCCTGGTTCACCGCCACGGCGGTGTCGTTGACCACTTTCAGGAACGGCACCACGCCTTGGGATTTGCCGTTGGTGCCCTTGATGTGGGAGCCCATGGCGCGCACGGAGGTCCAGTCATTGCCCAGGCCGCCGGCAAACTTGGACAGCAGGGCGTTTTCCTTGATGCCTTCGTAGATGCCGTCCAGGTCGTCGGCAATGGTGGTGAGGTAGCAGCTGGACAGCTGGCTGCGACGGGTGCCGGAGTTGAACAGGGTGGGGGTGGACGACATGAAGTCGAAGCTGGACAGCACGTTGTAGAACTCGATGGCGCGCTCTTCGCGGTTCACTTCGTTCAGCGCCAGGCCCATGGCCACGCGCATGTAGAAGGCCTGCGGCATTTCGATGCGGGTGCCGTCCACGTGCAGGAAGTAGCGGTCAAACAGGGTTTGCAGGCCCAGGTAGCCAAACTTCAGGTCGCGGTTGGCGTCCAGCGCGGCGCCCATTTTTTTCAGGTCGTATTCGCCCAGTTTTTCATCCAGCAGTTCGGCGTCGATGCCTTTCTTGATGAAGGTGGGGAAGTACAGCGCGTACTGCTTGGCCATTTCTTCCTGGCTGACGGCTTCGCCCAGGATTTCCAGGCGGATGTTGTTCAGCAGCAGGCGGGCGGTCACGTAATCGTAAGCCGGGTCCTGCTCAATCATGGAGCGGGCGGCCAGGATGGCGGATTTGTTGACTTCGTCTTCGCTGACGCCGTCGTAAATATTCTTCAGGGTTTCGCTGAGGATGGCGTCGATGTCGATGCCGGCCAGGTTCTGGCTGGCGGATTCGATGGTGGCGCGCAGGCGGGCCACGTCCAGCGGCAGCTTGCGGCCGTCCTTGCGCACCACGTTGATCTGCACCTGGGTCAGGGCTTCGCCGCGGGCGGCGCGCTCTTGGGAGCGCTGTTCGCGGTACAGCACGTAGGCGCGGGCTACATCATGCTCGCCAAAGCGCATCAGAGACAGTTCCACCTGGTCCTGGATGTCTTCGATGTGGATGGCTCCGCCTTCCGGCTTGCGGCGCATCAGGGCGCTGGCCACTTGTTCGCTCAGTTGGGCGACTTTTTCGCGCAGGCTGGCGGAGGTGGCGCCCTGGTGGCCCATGACGGCCAGGAAGGCTTTGGTCATGGCGATGGAGATCTTGACGGGTTCGAACGGCACCACCGCACCGTTGCGACGGATGGTTTTGTACTGGCTGAAATCGGCCTTGGGCGCGGCTGCGCGGCCGAGTTCTGCGGCGGTCTGCCCTTCAAAGGTGGTCAATTGCATGTAGCCCTCGATAAGGTGGGTGGTTGCGTCCTTCCGTTACTGCGTTTCCCGAGGGGCAGGCCGGCTGTGGACAAATCTGTTGAAAAGCTGTGCGCGAGCTGTGGGTAAACACAATATGTATTGTTTGTAGCTCGCGGAACACCCAAATTCTAGTGTTGAGTATGGGGCAGTACAAGTCTTGACAGCGGAAGATTTAATGGCTGTTTTGGAGGGGATTGTGGGCGAAAGCCCGTGGTTGCTGGCTTTGCGGGGCCTGAGATTTTTTTTGGCCGGCCAACACATTTCATTCTGTAGGCAGGAAACCTTGCTGAAACAAGCCGCAGCGGGGTGGGCGGTGCGGGCCACTAGATGTTGTGGATTTGCATCAGGGCGCGGGCAGTGCTGAGTTGGGGGAAAGTGGTGCGTGATTGGTGTGTTGGGTTTTTGGCCTGTCCGACCGCGCGGTCAATCAAAAGCCCCGCGCGCGGCGGGGCCTTGGGGCGGATGTCTTAGAGCCTGTTCAAAATCTTGCGAGCTAAGACGAGACAAGGCGTTGCGGCTGAGAAAGCGGAATGTACGTGTGGTACATGAGTATTTCGAAGCCGGCACTCATCGCACAATCGCTCTACCGACGCGCAGCAGATCGTAAACAGATTCTTACTCCAGCCAGATCAGGCTGGCCATGCGGCCGGTCTGGCCGTCGCGGCGGTAGGAGAAGAAGCGAGCTCGGTCTATCACCGTGCATTCCTCGCCGCCGTAGATCTGTTCCACGCCGGCGGCGTTCAGGCGCTGGCGCGCCAGCGCGTAGATGTCGGCCAGGTATTTGCCGTCGCCAATGTCGCTGAAGGCGGCCGCGGCGGCCGGGTTGCGTTCCATGAAGGCGGCGCGTACTTCCGCGCCCACTTCAAAGGCATCCGGGCCGATGGCGGGGCCCAGCCAGGCCATCAGCCGCGCCGGGCGCTCGTTGCAGGCGGCCACGGCGGCTTCTATTACGCCGTCGCACAGCCCGCGCCAGCCGGCGTGGGCGGCGGCCACTACGGTGCCTTCGCTATTGCACAGCAAGAGCGGCAGGCAGTCCGCGGTCATGATTGCGCACACCGTGCCGGGCTGGCGGCTGAAGCTGGCGTCGGCGTCCGGGGGCTGGGCGCCCACCTCGGCCGCGTTCAGCACCGTCACGCCGTGCACCTGATTCAGCCAAGCCGGTTCCGCCGGCAGTTGTTGGCGCAGCAGCGCGCGGTTGGCGGCCACGGCGGCCGGGTCGTCGCCCACGTGCAGGCCCAAGTTCAGGCTGTGAAAGGGCGCGGCGCTGACGCCGCCGTTGCGGGTGGTGATCAGGGTGCGCACATTGGGCGGCGCGGGCCAGTCGGCCTCCAGCCAGTCCGGCGCTTGCTCGGCGGACAGCTCAGCGGACATAGATCACCTCCACGTCGCCGTCGTCTTCGTCGTCTTCTTCGTCCCAGTCCTCGTCTTCCGCCTCGTCCAGCAACTGCGGCAGCGGCGCGTCGTCGGCGGCGTCGCCGTCGCCGCGCAGCACGTCCAGCAGGTGGCGCAGGTCTTCCGGCAGCGGCGCTTTCCAGTTGCGCTCCTCGCCGCTGGCCGGGTGCACCAGGGTCAGGGAGTAAGCGTGCAGCGCCTGGCGGCCCAGCGACTTGACCACGGCGGCGATGTCTTCGTCCATCTTGTGGCGCAGGTTGCCGTAGATGGGGTCGCCGGCCAGCGGGTGGTTGGCTTCGCGCATATGCACGCGGATCTGGTGGGTGCGGCCGGTTTCCAGCTTGCACTCGATATAGGAGTGGCTGGCGAAGCGCTCCAGCACCCGCACATGGGTGATGGCCTGTTTGCCGCCAAATTTCAGCACCGCCATTTTCAGGCGGTTGTGCGGGTCGCGGCCCATCTGGGTTTCGATGGTGCCGTCAAACGGCACGTTGCCGTCGGCGATGGCGCGGTAGATGCGCTTGACGGTGCGCGCCTGCAACTGGCGCACCAGTTCGGTCTGGGCCGGCAGCGTCTTGGCCACCACCATCAAGCCGCTTGTGTCCTTGTCCAGCCGGTGCACAATGCCGGCGCGCGGCACTTGGGCCAGCGCCGGGCAGTGGTGCAGCAGGCCGTTGAGCAGGGTGCCGCTCCAGTTGCCGGAGGCGGGGTGCACCACCAGGCCGGCCGGCTTGTTGATCACCAGGATGTGGTCGTCTTCAAAAATGATGGGCAAGTCCATGGCTTCCGGCTGGAAGGCCATCTCCTCGTTGCTGCGCATCAGGGTGACGTCCAGCTTCTCGCCCCCCAGCACCTTGGTCTTGGGCGCGGCGGTTTTTCCGTCCAGCAGCACGTGGCCATCTTTGATCCATTGCGTAAGACGGCTGCGCGAGTATTCCGGCATCAATTTCGCCAGCGCGGCGTCCAGCCGTTCGCCGCCCAGCGACAGCGGAACATCAAGTTGTTGTGTAGCGGATATCTCGTTTTCCGAGATGTCGCTATAATCGTCCGGGTCAAAGTAAGGATCAGTCATGAAAAGATACGTTGTCGCTGCAATGTTGGTGATGGGGCTTGCCGGTTGTGCAACCACGGAAACCTACGATGAGACTCGCGGCTGGACCGTGGAAAAGCTGTATTCGGAAGCGCATGATGAGTTGAACAGCGGCAATTATACCCGCGCTGTCAAGCTCTACGAAACGCTGGAAGCGCGTTTCCCTTACGGGCGTTACGCCCAGCAGGCGCAGATGGACCTGGCGTATACCCATTACAAGGATAACGAGCCGGAGCAGGCCATCGCCGCCGCGGACCGTTTCATCAAGCTTCATCCCACCCATCCAAACCTGGACTACCTCTATTATCTGAAAGGCTTGGTGTTTTACAACGATGATTCCGGCTTGCTGGCCAAATGGGCCGGCCAGGACATGAGCGAGCGCGATCCGCGCGCCGCGCGCGAGGCCTTCACCGCCTTCCGCGAGCTGGTGACGCGCTTCCCCAACAGCATTTACAAGGAAGACGCCTCCAAGAAGATGGAGCGGCTGCTGGATGCGCTGGGCGGCAACGAGATGCACGTGGCCCGCTATTACATGAAGCGCGGCGCTTACCTGGCCGCGGCCAACCGCGCTCAGGGCGTGGTGAAGAGCTATGCCAACACCAAGTATCCGGAAGAGGCGCTTGGCATCATGGTGGCGGCTTACGACAAGCTGTCCATGCCGCAACTGCGCGACGACGCCAAGCGCGTGCTGGCGCTGAACTACCCCAATAGCGAATACCTGAAAGAAGGCTGGTCCATTGAGGACATGCCGTGGTGGAAGCTGTGGAAGTAAGCTGGCCTTGAATGATTTGAAAGCCCCCGGAATCCGGGGGCTTTTTGTTTGATGCCGGGCAAGTTGCGCGGGGTCATGGTTTGAGGGTGATGCTTTTGGGATGGTAAGATCTCATCCTTTAAGCTGATAATCATAATTAGTCATGTCCAAAACCTTCGCTTCCCTGTTGATGTTGGCCGCCTTGTGCGCGCCGGTTGCCGCCGCCACAAAGCCAGGCGTCGTCCTACTGAAAGAGCGTTACCCGGAAAAGCTGTCCTACGACGGCTCGGCGCAACTACTGAGCGCTGGCGACGGCGAACTGAACGATTCCGTCATGGGCTTGATTGATGCGCTCAAGCTGCGTTTCCCTTGGCATGAGCTGTGGGCGTTGCGTTCGGCCAACGGCTTGACCTTGCGTCAGGGGCGAACAGAGGCGGCCTTGCCTTTGCCCAAGGGCAGTTATTTCACCACCAGCTATGTGGCGATGTCGCGAGACGGCCTGACCTTGGCTTTTGGAACCGGCCGGGACGGCAAACTGGAGGCTGTGCGCTGGCGGCGCGGCGGCGCGCTGGAGACGCTGGTGCCTGAGGGCCAAGCCTGGTTGTCCGGCGTCACCGGCATCAGCGCCGACGGCCGCACGGTGATTGGCTGGCTGCTGAGCGACGAAAAGGCGATGCTGCGCGGCTTCCAATGGGTGGAGGGCAAGGGGTTCAGCTTGTTGCCGGAACCCATGAGCCTGCCGCTGGCGCTGAGCGCGGATGGGGCGGTAACGGCCGGTCTTGCCTTGCGCGGCAATCTGGACATGCTGCGGCGGATGCGGTGGATGCAAGATTTCATGAATGAAAGCCCGCTAATGAGCGAGGGCGAGGTGACCAAGTTGCGAGTTTCCGGCGTCCATCCGGGGAGCGGGGATGTGGCTGGCTCCTTCAAGCATGCCGACACCGGCGTTTGGTACGGCTTTGTCTGGAATCCGGACGAGGGCAAGCCAAGCCGGCGCGAGCCCTTGCCGTGGCTGACCGAGACGGAAGGCAAGGCGACTGGCGCGCAACGCGACGCGCAAGTGCTGGCCTGGGCCGGAATGAGCGACGAGGATGGCAATATCTTCATGGAAAGCGACGCCGTGCGTTGGCGTGCGGGCGAGGGCGTCAGCGTGATCCGCGCCAAGTCCGTGTTGGAAGGCTTGTCCGCGGATGGGCGCACGGTTTTTGTGTCCTTTAACCGGGAAAGCGACCATAGCCGCGCCTTCGTGCAAATCTCGCCGGAGGGCGAGGTGGATCTGGAGGCGGTGGTGCGCGCGGAAACCCGCAAGGAGAGCCTGGAGATGTTCTTGCGCTCGGTCTCCGAGGATGGCCGCTATTTATGGCTGAACTCGTTCACGGCAGACGGGACGTTCCCGCTGCGCTTGGAAAACGGCAAGCTGGCGCCGTTCTCGCCGGTGATGGGCGATCTGACGTTGACCGCTTTTAGTCAGGACGGCCGCGTGTTGGCGGGCACCTCCACCCAGCCGGAGCAGGGCGGCTACGCCACTTTGCGCTGGCGTTTTGGCGCGCCGAAGACGCAGCGTCTGTTCTGCCCGGGCGAGGCGAGGAGCAGCAGCCATATCGTCATGTCCGGCGACGGTAAGGTGGTGGCGGCGGGCCAGGAGAAGCACGGCAAGGTGCATACTTGTCTGTTCGGGCCTTTGGATTAAGACCCTGTTCAAGAGCTGCTACGCTTCGGCGGCCCACGCCGCCTTGACTCCCGAATATGTCATGCCACAATCGCCTCGCGCCGCAGCAATCGCGACGCTCGGGATTGGCGTCTCGATAAGAAGAGTTAGGGACGTGCTTCGCCGCATGTCCGATTGCCGTTATTACGTCAGATCCGGGCGGGCGATGGCAAGGGCACCTTCACGGGTGCGCCGGTGTTTGGGCTTCTTCCCCGGTAGGCCAACCTTGTCATGTGCCCGCCTTGCCGTTTTTTGCTGCTTGGCGGTACTGGCCAGGGCGTGTGCTGCCGGGTCCGCGCCGCCTTGACTCCCGGATTCTTCATGTCACAATAGCCCCGCGCCGCAGCAATCGCGGCGCTCGGGTCTGGCCTCCTGAAATAGGGATTCAGTGGACATGCACCGTTGCATGTCCCCGCCTTGCCGCTTTCGCGGCTTGGCGTTACTTGCTCAGGAGGCTGTAATGACGAAGTCTGCTCGCAATAAAGCCAAACCCCTCGCACCCAAGGCATCCGGCGTGCGCCAGACCATCGATTCCCCGCAACAGCCGGCTTTGCCGCGCTCGCGTTATCGCTTCATCGCGCTGGTCACCAAGGAAATCCGCCTGCCCTTTGTCCGCTACATTCCGGGGCGCAATCATCCGCATTACTGGCAACCGGAGGAGACCCAGGATTACGAGGAAGCCTGCTTCCTGGGCCGCCAGTACGCCGCGCATCTGGCTCAACTGCTGAAAAACAACCAGTTGCACATCGGGCGCGGTTTATTACACCGCATTGCGCGCGACATCGATTACAGCGACCGCAGCCATCGCCGCGGCTTGCAACTGGGCTTTTTCAATTATCTGGAAGTGCTGCTGGGCCTGGCCGGGCGGCGGTTGAACCTGTACCGCCACGTGGAGGCGGTGCATCAGTTGCACCGTAGCCTGGGCGTGTTGGCGTGGTTGGAGCGCAAGCGCAAACGCTGACACCGGCTGGAATGACAACGCCCCGCGAAAGCGGGGCGTTTGCGAGGCGCTTGTCGTTTGGACTCAGATCGCCTGTTCGTTGGTTTCGCCGGTGCGGATGCGCACCACTTGCTCCACCGGGGTGACGAAGATCTTGCCGTCGCCGATCTTGCCGGTGCGGGCGGTGGCGACGATGGTTTCGATGGCGCGTTCCACCAGGTCGTCCGGCAGAATCACTTCCACTTTCACCTTGGGTAAAAAGTCCACCACGTATTCGGCGCCGCGGTAGAGCTCGGTATGGCCCTTCTGGCGGCCAAAGCCCTTGACCTCGGTGACGGTCAGGCCGTTGATGCCCAGCTCGGACAGGGCCTCGCGCACCTCGTCCAGTTTGAACGGCTTGATCACGGCTTCAACCTTTTTCATGCTGGAAGCTCCTTGCTGATGAGATGAAATGCTGTCTAAATGCGGATTATTTTATTAAGCGGCGGGCATCCGGGCAATTAGCCGCTTAAAACAAACAGTGAATTGCTGTATTATGACGCGCTTTCCTGATACTTGTCGCGGGTGTCTAATGTCTTACCTTACCAAGCTCCGTGGCGGCGTTGCGCTGTCGCCGTTCCGTCTTGAAAAACTGCTTGCCGCAGCCGCCGAAGCCGGGCTGTCGGATCTCAGCATCAGTGCCGAATTCTGGCATTTCGCCGAAAGCGAAACCGAACTGACGTTGGAAGAGCAGGCCACCTTGGGCAAGTTGCTGAGCTACGGCGAAGCGCCGTTGGCCGGCCAGCCGGATGGCGAACTGTTTCTGGTGACGCCGCGATTGGGCACTTTGTCGCCCTGGGCCTCCAAGGCCACCGATATCGCCCAGCACTGCGGGCTGGGAGGGATTCTCCGCATCGAACGCGGCACCGCCTTCTGGGTTAAGTCCGCAAAACAATCTTTAAATGAAGAGGCTCGTCATGTTTTGACGGGCCTCTTGCACGATAGGATGACGGAAACGGTGCTGCCGTCGCTGGACGACGCCGCGCGTTTGTTTGTTCATCAAGATCCGCAGCCGATGACGTCGGTGGACATCCTCGCCGGCGGCCGCGCGGCCCTGGAGGCGGCTAACGCCGATCTGGGCCTGGCCCTGTCCGAGGACGAGGTGGATTACCTGGTGGAAAATTTCACCAAGATGCGGCGCAATCCCACCGATGTGGAGTTGATGATGTTTGCGCAGGCCAACTCCGAGCACTGCCGCCACAAGATCTTCAACGCCAAATTCATCATCGACGGCGAGGAGCAGGAAAAGTCGCTGTTCCGCATGATCCGGGACACCCACGACGCCAATCCGCAAGGCACGCTGGTGGCGTACAAGGACAACGCCTCGGTGATCGAAGGCGCTTTCATCGAGCGCTTCTACCCGCAGCCGGAAGGCCACGCTTACGCTTACCACAGCGAACCCACCGATATTCTGATGAAGGTGGAGACGCACAACCACCCGACGGCGATTTCGCCGTTCGCCGGCGCATCCACCGGCAACGGCGGCGAGATCCGCGACGAGGGCGCCACCGGCCGCGGCTCGCGTCCCAAGGCCGGCATGACCGGCTTCACCGTGTCCAACCTGAACATTCCGGGCTTTGTGCAGCCGTGGGAGCGTTACAGCGACGCGGCGGCGCAGTACGGCAAGCCGGAGCGCATCGCCTCCGCCTTGCAGATCATGCTGGAAGGCCCGATCGGCGGCGCGGCGTTTAACAATGAATTCGGCCGCCCCAATCTGACCGGCTATTTCCGCACCTTCGAAGAAGAGGTGGAAGGCGAGATGCGCGGCTATCACAAGCCGATCATGATCGCCGGCGGCCTGGGCAACATCCAGCAGCAGCAAATTCACAAGAACGAGATTCCGGAAGGCGCGCTGCTGATTCAGCTGGGCGGCCCCAGCTTGCTGATCGGCCTGGGCGGCGGCGCGGCTTCGTCCATGGACACTGGCGCCAACAGCGCGGACCTGGACTTTGACTCCGTGCAGCGCGGCAACCCGGAAATCGAACGTCGCTGCCAGGAAGTGATCGACCGCTGCTGGCAGATGGGCGAGGCCAACCCCATCGTGTCCATTCACGATGTGGGCGCCGGCGGCCTGTCCAACGCCTTCCCGGAGCTGGTGAACGACGCCGGCCGCGGCGCCGTCTTCCATTTGCGCAAAGTGCATCTGGAAGAAAAGGGCATGACGCCGATGCAGATCTGGTCCAACGAGTCGCAGGAGCGCTATGTGATGGCGGTGCTGCCGCAGGACCTGGAGCGCTTCAGCGCGCTGTGCGAACGCGAGCGTTGCCCGTTCGCGGTGCTGGGCGTGGCCACCGACGACGGCCATCTGCAAGTACGCGACGACCACTTCGACAACAATCCGGTGGACATGCCGCTGGAGGTGTTGCTGGGCAAGCCGCCGCGCATGACCCGCGACGTGACCACCCGCGAGCGCGATTTGAGCATTTTCGACGCTTCTCGCTTTGAACTGAAGGAAACCGCGTTGCGCGTGCTGCGCAACCCGACGGTGGCGGACAAGTCCTTCCTGATCACCATCGGCGACCGCACCGTGGGCGGCATGACCGCGCGGGATCAAATGGTGGGGCGCTGGCAGGTGCCGGTGGCGGACGTGGCCGTCACCACCATGGGTTTCAACACCTATCGCGGCGAAGCGATGGCAATGGGCGAACGCACGCCCACCGCCTTGTTCGACGCGCCGGCCTCCGGCCGCATGGCGATAGGCGAGGCGTTGACCAATATCGCCGCGTCCTTCGTCGGCCACCTGGGCAACGTCAAACTGTCCGCCAACTGGATGGCCGCCGCGGGCCACCCGGGCGAGGAAGCGCGCCTGTACCGCACGGTGGACGCGGTGTCCAAGCTGAGCCAGGACCTGGGCATCAGCATCCCGGTGGGCAAGGATTCCTTGTCGATGAAGACGGTGTGGGAAGAGGCCGGCGAGAAGAAAGCCGTGACCGCGCCGCTGTCGCTGATCATTTCCGCTTTCTCCCCGGTGGAAGACGTGCGCAAAACCGCCACGCCGGAGCTGAAAGAGGACAAAGACACCGATCTGATCCTGATCGACCTGGGCTACGGCCGCTGCCGTCTGGGCGGTTCCATCTACGGCCAGGTGTGGAAGGCGATGGAAGGCAAGGCGCCGGACGTGGAGAGCCCGCACCAGTTGGCGGCCTTCTTCAACACCGTGCAGACGCTGTTGCGCGACGATATGTTGCTGGCCTACCACGACCGTTCCGACGGCGGCCTGTTCGTGACTTTGTCGGAAATGATGTTCGCCGGCCATATCGGCGTCACCATCGATCTGCAGGAACTGGTGATCGAGCGCAAGAACACCCAGCGCATCATCGACGACTTCGTTCAGCCCACTCAGGAAGCCGCCACCCATGGCCGCCTGATGCGGGTGCTGTTCAATGAAGAGCTGGGCGCGGTGTTGCAGGTGAAGAAATCCGACACGCCGGAAGTGATTTCGCGCTTCATGAAGGCCGGCATCGGCCGCGAGCTGTTTGTGATCGGCCGCGTGAACAACAAGGACCGCCTGGTGATCAAGCACCGCGGCGTGGAGTTGTTCAACGAGAGCCGTTCCGATCTGCATCGCGAATGGTCCGAGACCAGCGCCCGCATGCAGCGCCTGCGCGACAATCCGGCGTGCGCCGACAGCGAGCATCTGCTGCGCTCCAGCCCGAAAGCGCCGGGCCTGAGCGCCAAGCTGAGCTTCGACGTGCACGCCGATCCGGCGGCGCCTTTCATCGCCAGCGGCGCGCGTCCGCGCCTGGCGGTGCTGCGCGAGCAGGGCGTCAACGGTCAGTTGGAGATGGCGGCGGCTTTCGACCGAGCCGGTTTCGACACCGTGGACGTGCACATGAGCGACATCATCAGCGGTCGCGTGTCGCTGGCGGACTTCAAGGGCTTGGCCGCCTGCGGCGGCTTCAGCTACGGCGACGTGCTGGGCGCCGGCGAGGGTTGGGCCAAGAGCATTCTGTTCAATCCGCGCGCCCGCGAGCAGTTCGAGGCCTTCTTCGGCCGCGCCGACACGTTCGCGCTGGGCGTGTGCAACGGCTGCCAGATGATGTCCAATCTGTCGTCCATCATTCCGGGCGCGGAGCACTGGCCGAAGTTCCATCGCAACGCTTCCGAGCAGTTCGAGGCGCGCTTCGCCATGGTGGAAGTGACGGCTTCGCCGTCCATCTTCTTGTCCGACATGGCGGGTAGTCAGCTGCCGGTGGTGGTCAGCCACGGCGAAGGCCGCGCGGTATTCGCGCCTGGCGCGCAGGAGCAGGCGCTGACGGCGTTGCGCTACGTCGATTTTGACGGCCGCGCCACTCAAACTTATCCGCTGAACCCCAACGGTTCGCCGGCCGGCATTACCGGGGTGACCACGGCCGATGGCCGCTTCACCATCATGATGCCGCATCCGGAGCGGGTGTTCCGCACGGTGCAGAACAGCTGGCATCCGGCGGACTGGGGCGAGAACGGCGGCTGGTATCGGATGTTCGCCACCGCTCGCCGCTGGGTGGGCTGAGCGGCAAGCTCACGGCGGGCCGTTTGTCCGGCCCCGCCTGGCGTTATATGCGAACGGAAGCTTTGGCTTCCGTTTTTTTTTGGTTTCAGCGCGCCTTAAGCCCGTGGCCGGCGTCGCGGGCGGCCGCGCGCACGGCTTCCAGCAGCAGCCGGGCTTTGCGCGGGATGCGGCGGTTGGCGAAGACGGCGTGCATTTGCGGGTTGTCGCCGTGGCTGGAGACGATGCGGTAGTCAGGGCATAGCCGCAGTAGTTGGCCGGAGCGGACCAGCGGCTCGGCCAGCCAGTCTCCCAGGCGGGCGACGCCCAGGCCGGCCAGCACGGCGTTGAGCACGGCGCTGCCGGAGCTGACGCGGTGCCAGGGCGTGAGATTGAGGCTGAGCTGATGGCCGGCGGAGATAAAGTTCCAGGCTTTCAGCACGCGCGGCGCGGAGTGGATCACCACCCGGTGTTCCGGCAATTGTTCCGGCGTTTGCGGAGCGCCATGGCGGGCGACATAGTCCGGGCTGGCGTAGAGGTGGCGCTGATAATCCCACAGCGGGTAGCCGATCAGCTCGCTGGAGGCGGGGAAGGCGCCGCGGATGCTGAAGTCCAGCTTTTCGCGGATCGGGTCCAAGATGGTGTCGCTGTACAGCACGTCGAAGCGCAGTTCCGGGTTGGCATCGGCCATGCGCGCCAGCACCGGCGGCAGCAGCGCGTGGCTCATCGCCTCCGGCGCGGAAAAACGCAGCAGGCCGCGCGGGGCCTCGCTCAAGGCGGCCAGCTCGTCTTCGGCTTCTTCCTGCAGGTCCAGCATCTTGCGCGCGGAGACGTAATAGCTTTCGCCGGCCAGGGTCAGGTTGACCTGTTT
Source organism: Chromobacterium sp. IRSSSOUMB001 (assembly GCF_023507765.1). Lineage (NCBI taxonomy): Bacteria > Pseudomonadati > Pseudomonadota > Betaproteobacteria > Neisseriales > Chromobacteriaceae > Chromobacterium > Chromobacterium sp. IRSSSOUMB001. The sequence goes on along the minus strand of NZ_JALCYU010000008.1, from coordinate 167,225 downwards.
TTGCGAGCGCGCCAGCAAGCTGCCGCCCAGCGCTTCTTCCAGCGCCTGTACCGCGCGGGTGACGCTGCTGGGCGAGGTGCCCAGCTGGCGCGCGGCGGCGACAAAGCTTTTTCTTTCCACCACCGCGCAGAATACGCGCAATTCCCACAGCGATTTCATTCCGGCCTCGGTCATCTTTATTGCGATTTTCGCAATACGGTATTGCAAGCACGGGCCGCTGGCAAGGCATAGAATCTTGTCCTAACTGTAAGCGGCGCGGAGCCGGGAGAAGTGAATGCTGTTGACCTTGAGTTTTCTGTGTGTGATTTCCTTTGCCGCCGGCCTGGTGGACGCGGCGGTGGGCGGCGGCGGGCTGATCCAGATTCCGGCCTTGTTCAGCGCCTTGCCCAATCTGGCACCGGCCACGGTGTTCGGCACCAATAAGCTGGCCGCGGCGATGGGCACGCTGTCCGCCGCGCGCTCTTATCTGAAGCGGGTCCGGGTGCCGTGGCGCTTGGTGCTGCCGGCGGCGGCGGCGGCCTTCTTCATGTCTATCGCGGGCGCGGCCACAGTCAGCTTGATCGACAAGGCGGTGTTGCGGCCCATGGTGCTGGCGCTGCTGGTGGTGATGGCGGTGTACACCTTGTGGAAGAAGGATTTCGGTTCCCTGCACAAACCGGTGGCGATAGGGCGGCGCGAGATGGCGATAGGCATGGCCATCGGCGGCGCGATCGGTTTTTACGATGGCCTGTTCGGCCCCGGCACCGGCAGCTTCCTGATGTTTCTGTTTATCCGCTTCTTTGCCTTCGACTTTCTGCACGCTTCGGCATCGGCCAAGGTGGTGAACCTGACCACCAACTGCGCGGCGCTGCTGTTCTTCATTCCCGCCGGCCATGTGTTGTTCCAGTACGCGCTGCCGATGGCGGCCTGCAATATGGCCGGCGCGATGGTCGGGAGCTGGGTGGCGATGAAGAAAGGCACGGGCTTTGTGCGGGTGTTGTTCCTGTTGCTGACCAGTACGCTCATCCTCAAGCTGGGCTGGGACATCTTCCACGGTTGATCCGCTGGGCAAGGCTGGCTGTGCTTCGGCGGTACGGCTAGGGAAGGGCGTTAAACGCCGCTTTCCCGGTCGCCTTGTTTTTGTCCCCGCGACCTTGAGCAGGCATCGAGGCCAAGCCTGCTTTTGAACTCTGGCGCGGCGTCCTTTATCATGCGGGATGTCCTAACCCTCGCCGAGAGTTTATGCACCCATCACGTTGTCCGCCCGCTGCGCGGGCGCGGCATCTGCGCGAGCTGCCCAATATCGGCCCCAGCCTGGCCGACGACCTGCGCCTGCTCGGCATTGAGCAGCCGTCGCAGTTGCGCGGCGCCGAGCCTTTGCGGCTTTACCACCGTTTGTGCGAATTGACCGGAACCCGGCAGGACCCGTGCGTGCTGGATACCTTGATGTCGGTGGTGCACTACATGGACACCGGCGAGGCGCGGCTGTGGTGGAGCTTTACCGCCGAGCGCAAGGCGAAGGGCGGTTACTGATGTCGCGACCGGATGCGGATTCCAAACTGACGGCCTGCCATGATTGCGACTTGCTGATGCGGGTGCCGTTGAAGGGCGAGGGGCGGGCCTGCTGCCCGCGCTGCGGCGCGCTGGTGCGCCGCTACGGCGCGCAGCGGCAGGACGCCGAACTGGCCTTGCTGTTGACCGGGGTGATCGCCTTTCTGTTGGCCAACGTCTATCCGGTGGTGACGCTGGAGGCCGCCGGGGCCCGCAGCGCGGCCACCTTGTGGCAGACGGTGGTGGCGCTGGAGCGCCAGGGCATGCTGTCGGTGGCCATGCTGGTGATGTTCACCGGCATTGTGATGCCGTCGCTGGAGCTGGGCAGCATGCTGTATGTGCGGCTGCCGTTGGCCTTCGGTCATGTGCCGCGGGGCTTTCCCTGGCTGATGCGGTTGAAGATATTGACCCGTCCGTGGTGCATGGTGGAGGTGTTTCTGTTGGGCATCCTGGTGTCTTTGGTCAAACTGGTCAGTCTGGCCACCGTGCACGTGGGCGTGGGCCTGCTGGCCTTGTTCGCCTTGATCATGCTGATGGCGGCCACCGCCAGCCGTTTCAATCCGGAAGATTTGTGGGAGCGTTATCAGCAATGTCGGGCTACCGCGTGAAAACCGCCGTCCAGTCCGGCCTGTGGCTGTGTCACGGATGCGGCTTGTTATGCCGCGCCGGCGAAGGCGCTCAATCCTGCCCGCGCTGCCATGCCGCTCTGCACTCGCGCAAGCCGCACAGCCTGCAGCGCAGCTGGGCCCTGCTGTTGGCGGCGATGGTGGCCTATCTGCCCGCCAATCTGCTGCCTATCATGGAAACCTCCACCATCATGGGCATGCAGAACGACACCATCATGAGCGGGGTGGTGTATTTGTGGAAATCCGGCTCCTGGCCGCTGGCGCTGGTGGTGTTCACCGCCAGCGTGCTGGTGCCGCTGTTGAAGATTTTGGCCTTGTTGTTATTGTTGGTGACGGTGCAGCTGGGTTCCGGTTGGGCGCCGCGGCAGCGGACGCGGCTGTATCGGGTGGTGGAGGTGATAGGCCCGTGGTCGATGTTGGATATTTACGTGGTGGCTCTAATGGTGGCGCTGGTGCAATGGCAGTCGTTGGCGTCGATCAAGGCCGGGCCGGGGGCAATCGCCTTCGGCACGGTGGTGGTGCTGACCATGGTGGCGGCGATGAGTTTCGATCCCAGGCTGATCTGGGATCAGGTAAAGGAAGACGATGAGCAGTGATCAACCCGAAAACCCGGCCGCAGCCGGCGAGGATTTGCCGGCCGCGGTGCCGGTGAAGCGGCGGCGCTGGTCGCCGTCGCTGGTGTGGCTGATTCCGGTGGTGGCGGCGGTGATCGGCGGCTGGCTGGCGGTGAACGCGGTATTGTCGCGCGGGCCCACCATCACCATCGCCTTTCAGAACGCGGAAGGGCTGGAGGCGGGCAAAACCCGCATCAAGTACAAGGACGTGGAGATCGGCGAGGTGAAGGCGGTGTCGGTGAGCCCGGATCGTCAATCCATCCTGGTGACCGCGGAGCTGAGCAAGAAGGTGGACGATTATCTGGTGGCGGACAGCCGCTTCTGGGTGGTTCGTCCGCGTATTTCCGGCGGCAGCGTGTCCGGCCTCGGCACGGTGCTGGGCGGTTCCTACATCGGCATGGACGTGGGCAAGAGCAAGGAGCGCCGCACGGAGTTCAAGGGTCTGGAAGTGCCGCCCATCATTAACGCGGACTTGCCGGGCAAAATGTTCGTGTTGCGTTCCGACAACCTGGGCTCGCTCAACGCCGGCTCGCCGGTCTATTTCCGCCGCGTGCCGGTGGGGCAGGTGGTGGGTTATGAACTGGACCCGGCCGGCAGCGCGGTGAAGCTGTCGGTCTTCATTAACGCGCCTTACGATCACTTCGTTACCGTCAACAGCCGCTTTTGGCACGCCAGCGGCATCGACGTGGCCATCGGCGCCAACGGTTTGAGCGTCAACACCCAGTCATTGGCGGCGATCGCCTTGGGCGGCATCGCCTTTGAAACTCCGCTTAGCGATGGGCCGGACAAGGCTCCGGACGCCAAATACTTATTCCTGCTCAACGAAACCCGAGAGAAGGCGCTGCAAAACCGCGACCGCGAAACCCAATCCTTCCGGCTGAAATTCCGCCAGTCGGTGCGGGGCCTGACCGTGGGCGCGCCGGTGGACTTCCGCGGCATCACTTTTGGCGAGGTCACCGCCATCGGCATCGAATACGCGGCGGCGCGCAAGGACTTCGACATGACGGTGGATATCCGCACCTATCCCAGCCGGCTCAACACCCTGTCCGGCGACCACAGCCTGTCGGCCAAGATTTCCGTGGAGTCGCTGGTGCGCAACGGCCTGCGCGCCCAGCTGCGCTCCGGCAGCCTGATCACCGGCCAGCTCTACGTGGCGCTGGACTTCTTCCCCGAGGCCAAACCGGCCAAGGTGGTGATGCGCAACGGCATGACCGAGCTGCCGACGCTGCCGGGCGATCTGGAAGAACTGCAGCGGGTGTTGCAGCGCATTGCGCGCCGCCTGGACAAGGTGCCGTTCGACAGCATAGGCGAGGAATTGAATCAATCGTTGAAATCGCTGCACCAGACGCTGGACGGCATGCGCAAGCTGTCCGAGAACATGGATGGCAAGGTACTGCCGCAGGCGGTGAAAACGCTGGAGGATCTGCAAAAGACGTTGGAAAGCACGCGTCAGGCGATGCAGGCGGATTCGCCGCTGCAGCAGGACGTGCGCGCCGCCGCGCAAGAGGTGTCGGAAACCGCGCGCAGCTTCCGCGCGCTGGCCGATTACCTGGACCGCCATCCGGAGGCGTTGATACGCGGCAAGGGAGAGAAAAAATGAAGTCCATCGCGTTGAGTCTGATCATGCTGGCGCTGCTGAGCGCCTGCGCCTCGCCGCCCACCACCTTTCACCAGCTGCGTCCGGCGCTGCCGGCGGCGGCCAATCCCGCGCAAGGCGTCAGCGTCATGGTGGGTCCAGCCTCGCTGCCGGCCGGGCTGGAGCGGCCGCAACTAGTGGTGGAGGATGCGGTCGGCAATGTCGAGTTGCTGGATTTGCAGCGCTGGGCCGGGCCGCTGGACCGCATGCTGACGCAAGCCGTGGCGGCGGATGTGTCCCGCGCTCTGGGCTTGGCCAGCGTGTACGCTTATCCGCAGCCGGGCATGGGCGGAGGGGATGTTCGTTTATTGCTGGATGTGCGCCAACTGCGTTTGAGGCCGGGGCGCGACGCCTCGCTGGAAGTGGCTTGGCAGGCCCTGCCGGCGCAGGGCGACAAGAAGCCGCTGGCCAGCGGCTATTTCCTGCAGAGCCGGCCCTTGGCGACGAATGACGCGGCAGCGGCCGTGGCCGGCCTGCAGGCGCTGGTGACCGAGCTGAGCCGCCGCGTGGCTGACGAGCTGGGGCCCGCCCTGGCGGGATTCAAGGGCTAGGCGGCGCCGGCGGACGCCGGTGCGCCCATGGCCGCGCCTGTTCCAGCTGGCGCGCGAGCTGAAGCAGCGTGAGATCGTCGCCGCAGCGCGCGACGAATTGCACGCCTATGGGCAGCCCCGCCTGATTCCAGTGCAGCGGCACGCTCATCGCCGGTTGCCCGCTCATATTGAAGGGAATGGTCCAGCCCAGGTATTCCATCAGGCGGCGCGAGGTGGCCGGGATCAACTGACCGAAGCGCAAGGTCCAGTCCCAGCCCAGCTTGCCCAGCATCCAGCGCGAGATCGCGGCCTCGGCCGCGCTGGGCCCCAGGCCACCGACCAGGGCGGGCGGCTGATTCAGCGTCGGGGTCGCCAGCACGTCGTAGCGCTGATGAAAGCTCTCCATGACCCTGGCCTGCTCCCAGGCGAAACCGCGCGCCCAGGCCAGCTCACCGGCGCTGAGGCGCTCGCCGTAGCGCGCCAGCGCCCAGCTTGCCGCCTCCAGTTGTTCGTGACGCGCCGGCTTGCCGGTGCGGCGCTCGATGTCGCGCAGCAGCCCCGCCATTTCCCCGCAGATGATCGTCAACATGGCGCGGTTGTACTCCTCCGGAGACGCCAACGGCGGCGCCGCTTCTTCCACCTCATGCCCCAGATCGGCCAGCAAGGCCAATGCGCCGTCCAGCGCGGCCGCGCAATCCGGGTGCAGCGCGCCGCCTAGAATGGGGCGCTTGCTCCAGGCGATGCGCAGCTTGCCGGGCTCGCGTTGGTGCGCGGCGAAGAAGCTTTGCTCCGGCGCAGGCCAGTAATAAGCCTCGCCGCCGCGCGGACCGCCGGCCAGCAAATCCAGCATCGCCGCGCTGTCGCGCACGCTGCGCGTCAACGCGTGTTGGCAGACCAGGCCTTGCCAGCCCTCGCTGTAGTCCGGGCCCGCCGGGCCTCTGCCGCGGGTGGGTTTGAGGCCGAACACGCCGCAGTTGGAGGCGGGGATGCGGATGGAGCCGCCGCCGTCGCCTCCGTGGGCGATGGGCACGATGCCGGCGGCCACCGCGGCCGCCGAGCCGCCGCTGGAGCCGCCAGGCGTCCGGCTCAGATCCCAGGGGTTGCGGCTGAGGCCGTAGACCTCGGATTCGGTGTAGGGGCTGAGGCCCAGTTCCGGGGTGGTGGTTTTGCCGATGAAGATCAGGCCGCCCTGGCGGTAGCGCTGGATGATGTCGGCGTCGCGCGGCGCGACGTAGCCGTCGAACAGGCGGCTGCCGTTGCGGGTGGGCACGCCGGCGATGTCGGCCAGCAAGTCCTTGATCAGCACCGGGCAGCCGGCGAGCGGGCCGGCGCCTTGCGCCTGTTTCAACTGGGCCTGGGCTTGTTCCGGCAGCGGCAGGCACACCGCGTTCAGCGCCGGGTTCCATCGTTCCAGCCTGTCTTGGGCGGAGGCTACGGCTTCGCCGGCGCTGATCTGGCCGCTAGCGATGAGTTGGGCCAGGCCAATGCCGTCGTATTGTTCGTAGTCTTTGAAAATGCTCATGCGTGCCTCGGTGGCGATCGGGAAGTTCGTCTTATGCTAACGGTATCGTTGGCCGGATGCCAGGCGTGCGCGGTGTTTTTGGGGTTCCTCGCGGGCAAAGGCCGCATCCATGCATGGTCAGTCGGGACGCTATCCCCTACAATACGGCCAAATGCAACAGCGGACTTGCCGGTGGTTGCGGGTTGCCCGGTCGCCTGTCTTGGGTTGAAGAGACGGGGCGGGCGCCGCAGCGGGCGCAAGCCGCTTTTTTTATTACGGAACGAAATGATGGAACCAGTGCGCCTGTCGAAACGCATGGCCGAGTTGGGTTTGTGCTCGCGCCGCGAGGCCGATAGCTATATCGAACAAGGGTGGGTGAAAGTGGATGGCGAGGTGGCCGTTCTCGGACAGAAAGTGCTGCCGCACAATCTGATTGAGGTGGATAAGAAGGCCCAGGACGCGCAGGCCTCGCGCGTCACCATCCTATTGAATAAGCCCATGGGCTATGTGTCCGGACAAGCCGAGGACGGCTATGAGCCGGCGGTGGTGCTGGTCAAGCCGGAGAACCAGTGGACGGAGGACAAGAGTCGTCGCCGGTTTTCTCCGCAGCATTTGAAAGGGCTGGCGCCGGCCGGCCGTCTGGATATCGACTCGGTGGGCCTGCTGATCCTGACCCAGGACGGCCGAGTGGCCAAGCAGCTTATTGGCGAGAACTCCAGCGTGGACAAGGAGTACCTGGTGCGCGTGGAGGGCGAACTTTCCGACGAAGGTTTGCGTCTGCTCAATCATGGTCTGGAGCTGGATGGTAAAAAATTGCTGCCTGCCACTGTGGCCTGGCAGAACGAGGACCAGTTGCGCTTTGTGCTGCGCGAAGGCAAGAAACGCCAGATCCGCCGCATGTGCGAACTGGTGGGCTTGCGCGTGGTGGGCCTGAAGCGGATTCGCATCGGCAAGGTCAAGTTGGGCAATCTGCCTACTGGCCAATGGCGCTATCTGCGGGACGACGAATCATTTTAATCCGGCTGGGCGACCGGCTGTAAGAACGTGTTGACGATCTCACGAGCAGCGCGAGACGGAGTGCTCGCCGCTTCGCGAAGCGGATTGTGAACAGGTTCCTAGAGGGGGATGCATGTTAGGGCGCTTGTTGCAAAGATGGGGGCTGGATGCCGAAAGCCGGCAGCAGCAGCGGGAGTTGACACAGGCGATAGAGTGCCTGATCGACGGCACGGACAAGCGCTTGCGCCTGACTCCCGGCTATCTGGAGGCGCTGGCGCCGGGCATGCGAGTTACCCAAGCTTATCTGTCCGAGTTGCCGAACCGAATGCCGGAGCCGCTGGAACTGTCCTTGCGCGGTTTTGCACAGGACCCGCGTCTGGGCTTGCTGTTTTCCGGGCCGGCCAGCCTGCTATCCTGCCTGCGCCAGAGCGAGCCCCTGCGCAACTTTTTCTTGTCCGCCAGTCAGGGCGACGAGGCCTGGGCTTTGCTGTCGATGTCGCGCAGCGAAACCGGTCGTTTGGGCGTGGCGATGGAGGGTGGGGAGTTGCGGCGCGAAGTGCCGCAGCAGGTGGTGAGCTTTGACGGCCATCGCTTGGCGATGCCTTGCGCGTCGCGCGAGTTGCTGCGCGAGAGCAGCGCGCGGCGCAGCGAGGAGATGCTGACCACGGTGATTGCTCGGCGCTTGAGCCTGCTGGAGCAGTTGCGCCAGACGCTGGACAACGAGATGTCGCGGCTGCAGTTGCGTATGAGCGTGCTGCGTTGCGAGGCCGGTACCGTGGTGGATGGATCCTCGGACGGCTCGCCCTTGCCTGACACCTGCGAAGGAGTGCAACGACGCATGGAAGAGATTGAGCCGCAGTTGCGCGAGGCGCGAGGCGCGCTGAGTCTCGAGGGTCTGTTGGAAACCGTGCGCCATGTGTTGGAGCATCCTGCGGATTATTTCCGCTTGGAATGGCGGACCTTGTACTTGAACCGCATGGGGGTGAAGCAGGATGCGCCCGGCGAGGACGCCACCGAGCTGGAGTTCGAGGAACTGGTGCTGGGGCAGGCTCAGCCTTTGCGTCGGGCCTTGATGCCGGTGCGGGTGACGCGTCAGGCTTTGGCGGAACTGGAACGGGAGTTCGGCAGCGACTGAAACAGATCCTGCTTCGTCAAAGCGGGCTGTGCAAAGCCGAAACAAGGGCTATGCTGGAACTGTAGAGTCGCTTTCGATCAGCCTTCAGGGCGGCTGATTGAGTCTGCCCCGGCACCAGGCCGGGGTTTTTTTGTGTCGGCCGTATCGCGATGGGATATTTTGCGGCCAGAACGCGCGATATGCCCGTCAGGGCTTGCTTTGTGCTATCCTTGCGCCCCTCTTCAGCAACGACTGTGACCCGTCACTCAAGCCATGAAAGATCCTTGCGATCACTACACCTTCGATCTGATTGGCGGCGTCCGCAAAAAGCCGGGGCGCAAGCCCTTGGGCGAGCGCGCGATGACCGTGGCCGAGCGCAAGCGCCGTAGCCGCGAATTGCGCCGCAGTCGCCTGCAGGAGTTGTCGGTGACGGTGGAGTTGAGCCGCGACGCGCAAAAGTCACTGGACAAGATGATAGAGTGGTGGGGCGTTAGCAAGAAGGAGGCGATCAATCGCGCGCTGATGATAGCCTGTCAATCGCAAACCGGGCGTACCGCGCAGCTGTTCGAATTCGAGTTGCCGCCTGAAGCGCGGCGCAAGGGCAAGAAGGTGGCGGGCGGCAAGCCCGATGCTTGAGGCGGAACGGATATGCAAAAGGCCGGGCAAATTGCCCGGCCTTTTTCTATTGAAGCATGGGTTTGGCGTCTGTTTGAGATCTTGCCCTTGCTCGCGAGAGCGTAAACAGGTGCTTAGCCGTAGCGTTTAGCCGCCTCGATCGCCAGGCCGCTGCCGATGCTGCCGAACAGGTCGCCCTCTACGTGACGGGCTTGGGGCAGCAGGCGCTTGATGCTGTCGCGCAGCGCCGGCACGCCGCTGGAGCCGCCGGTGAAGAAAACGGTGTCGATGTCGCCGGCCTGGGTGCAGGCGTCCGTTAGCAATTGCCGCACGGTGGCGCCAATCTGGGTCAGCATCGCGTCGATGCTCTGGTTGAACTGATCACGGCTCAACTCGCAGTGCAGGCCCGCTTCTATGTGGCCGAGGTCCAACTGGTGGAAGTCCTCGTCCGACAGCGCGATCTTGGCGGTTTCCACCTGCATTGCCAGCCGGTGGCCGGCGCGGTCTTGGATCAGGCGGAACAGTCGATCCAGAACCTGGGGGTGCGCGGCATCGCGATGCACGTCTTGTAGGTCCATCCAGGCTTTGCGGGTGTAGGCGAAATTGATGGTGTGCCAGGTGGCCAGGTTGAAATATTGGCTGGACGGCATCTCCGCGTTATTGCGCAAGCGGCTTTTGAAACCGAACAGGGGCATTACGCCGTGTAGGCTCAATTGCTTGTCAAAGTCCGTGCCGCCGATATGCACGCCGCCGGTGGCGAGGATGTCGTCGCGGCGCTCGTCCAGGCGATGGCGCTCGGGCGCCAGCCGGATCAGGGTGAAGTCCGAGGTGCCGCCGCCGATGTCGACGATCAGCACCAGCTCTTCGCGGTCCAGTCGGGCTTCGTAGTCGAAGGCGGCTGCGATCGGTTCGAATTGGAAGGACACTTCTTTGAAACCGACCTGGCGCGCAATCTCGCCCAGCGTCGACTCCGCTTCGGCGTCGGCCTTGGGATTGTCGTCGACAAAGTGGACGGGCCGGCCCAGCACCACTTGTTCGAACGGGCGGTCGGCGGCGCGGTCGGCGCGCAGTTTCAGCTCCTGGATGAACAGGCTGAGCAGGTGGCGGAAGGGTAGGGCCTTGCCTTGCACTTCGGTCTGGCTATCGATCAGGTTGGAGCCCAGCAGGCTTTTCAGCGAACGCATCAGTCGGCCTTCGTAGCCTTCCATGTATTCTTGCAGCGCCAGCCGGCCGAAGACGGAATGATCCTCCTCGTAGTTGAAGAAAACCACCGAGGGCAAGGTAATCTTGCCATCCTCCAGCGTCAGTAGCGTGGCTTGGTTCGGGCGCAGCCACCCCACGGTGGAGTTGGATGTGCCAAAGTCAATGCCGCAGGCGCGGGCCGTAGTCTGCGTGTTCATATTCCCTCCCGTAAAGCGAGGCGCGATGGTACGCGGATTGACGTGTCAAGGGAAGGCTTTAGCTGTCGAATCAAGCGTTTTTTCGCGTGGGTGTCGCCGGTTGCGTCTGCCTTTTTGCCGGGGCGCGCAGTGTCCACTGCGCAATTAGGTATATGCTGAAAGCGCGTCCAGCAGGAGCTGGGGTGGGTGATGGACTGAATGGAAAGGATCCAGGCATGAATAAACTGATCGTGATGTTTGTTGCATTGGCGCTGGGGAGTGGCGGCTTGTCCGGGTGCGCGAATATGTCCGAAACACAGAGGGACACCGGCACGGGCGCGGCAATTGGCGCTGTGGCCGGCGCGGTGCTGGGGGGGCTGACCGCGGGTGGCAATCCGGGGCGCAGCGCGGCCACCGGCGCAGCCTTGGGCGCTGCGCTGGGCGCTGGCGGCGGTTATTTGTGGTCCAAGCACATGCAGGAGCAGAAGGCCGCGATGGAGCAAGCGACCAAGGGTTCCGGTGTTAGCGTCAGCCAGACCGCCGACAATCAACTGAAGCTGGATATTCCCAGCGATGTGTCTTTCGACGTGGGGCGTTACGATATCAAGCCCAATCTGCGGCCCATTCTCGATCGTTTCGCCGCCACCTTGAATCAGAATCCGGTGACCACGGTGAAGATTGTTGGCCATACCGATAATACCGGCTCCAATGCGGTCAACGATCCGCTGTCGCTGAACCGCGCCCGCGCAACGCGCGACTATCTGACCGCGCGCGGCGTGGCCGAGGGGCGGGTCAGCATCACGGGTCGCGGGTCGCATGAGCCGGTGGCCAGCAATTCCAGCGCCGCGGGGCGGGCGAAGAACAGGCGCGTGGAAATCTTCGTGGGAGAAGCCGCGCGCGGCTAAGGTGGGAGAGTTAACAAGAGGGGCGGGCGTCGCAGGCGGCGCACCGCTCTTTTTCTTTCGCGGCTCTTGCGGTGCGTGCGAGTGCGAATTGTTAAATTTTAAATGTAATACGTAATATATTTTAAAGTGCCGCTTTGCTAGAATGTCGACCACGATAAACGAGCATTTTCAGGCATGGCGACAGACATTTATTCGCGCATCCGGCAAGCAGCGTTCGAACTGGTGGGCGAGGGTGTATGGCCGACAGTGCTGGAGGTTCGGGCTAGAATCGGCGCGGGCTCCAACACTACGATCAACAACACCTTGAAAGAATGGCGACAAGAGTTTTTGTCACGGGTGGCGATCTCGTCACGGCGGCCGGATTGGCCGGCCGGCCTGGCCGAAGCTTTCGAACAGGTATGGCAGCGGGCCTGCGACGAAGCGGATGGGCGGCTGGAGTCTGTGCGTCAGGACGCGGAAACCGCAGTGGCGCAGGCTGCGGCGGAGACTCGAGAGCTAAAGGACAGCTTGGCTGCGCGCCAGGCCGAGCTGCAATCCGCCTTGCGTGAGCTAGAGTTGCGGGCCGCGCGGCTGGCGGACCTGGAAGGACGCTTGCAGGGAGAGGAAACCCGGCGTCAGATGTTGGAGCGGGCGGCGCGGGAGCTGGAGGCGAGGCTGGAGCAGACCCGGAAGGAAATGGCCGAGGTCCGGCGTCAGGCTGAGCAGCGTCAGCAGGAGCTTGAGGAGCGCGCGGAGCAGAAGGTGCAGGAGGCGCGCGAAGAAGCCGCCAGGCGCGAGTCCCTGGCTTATGAGCGTCTGGAAGGTTTGCGGCTGAGGCTTTACGAGCAAATGGAAGAGGAGCGCCGAGCCATGCAACAGGCGCAGGCCCGCCAGGAAGAGGCTTTGCAACAAAGCCGGCGCGAGCGGACTCGACTGGAGGGGGAGTGGCGCGACCGTCTCGCGGAGCGCGAGCGAGACAACGGCAGGCTGGAGGCGAGGCTGGAGTGGCTGGAAGGGCGCAACGCGGCCTTGGAGCAGGACGCGCTGAGGCAGGCTGTGCAATTAGAACAGACCTCGGCGCGCTTGCTGGACATGGCCAGCGAGAACAGCCGGCTGGCTGGAGAGATCAATCTGGGCGCCGAGCGGCAACTGGCGCGTCTGGTGGAGTTGCTGGCCGTCTCGCGTCAGGAGCTGTTGACGTTGGACGAGGCCGGCTTGCGCGAGTGGTTGGGCCGGCAGCTGCAATTGCCCCTATTGGGCTAATTGCGCTCCGGACGCGTGTTTCTACTAAGTGCTTGCCACGATGTCGCTTGTAGCGGGCTTTGTTAGTTTGTCGAGATAGGATTGTCTTTATTGGAGGCAATATGACTTTCGGCGAATACTACCGCGCCCCGGCGCTGATCTCCTTGCTGGCCTTGTTCGTGTGGTGTGGATTGTGCTGGGCGGACGCTGGATCTTTCTGGCAGGGCTTGCTGGCTATGGTTACGGGCAAAAATCTGTCCATTCTGTCTGGTCTGGTCGTGTTCTGGATTTTGGAGCTGGCGGGGCGAGTTTGGTTGCGGCCTCGGGAGGGGCGCGATTCAATCCGTTTGCAGCTCTAGCCGCTTAAGCCGGTCTGATAATGAAAAAGCGCGCCTGTCGGCGCGCTTTTTCATGGTCCGGAAGGTATTTCCAGCACCGTATCACTGAAGCGCGGCAAGCGCTTGGAGCCTGTTTGCGATCTGCTGCGCGTCGGCGATACGGCGTTGAAAACCGCTTCGAAATGTTCATGCGCCACCTGTGCATCCCGCTTTTTCGCTCGTTTCCGCCTTGTCTCGCCTTAGCTCGCGAGATCGTAAACAGGTTCTTAGAGCCGCTAACAAAACCTCGCAGAGAACCTGAGCCAAGGCGCGCCGACGCAGGCAGTACAAGTGGTGCGACAAGGAGGCGCAACGCAGGATCAGGGGTTTTGTTAGCGGGTCTTAAAGCAGGTGGGTAAGTCCCGCCGTGATGCGTTCCAGGTATTCGGCGTCCACCGCGTCGAAGCTGGCTAGTTCGCTGGAGTCCACGTCCAGCACCGCGACCACTTCGCCGTCGGCGTTGCGGACCGGCACCACGATTTCCGAGCGCGCGCTGGATGAGCAGGCGATATGGCCGGGAAAGGCGTCGACATCTTCCACCACCAGGGTGGCGCCGGCCTGCCAGGCGCTACCGCATACGCCTTTGCCGAAGGGGATGCGGGTGCACGCGATTGGGCCCTGAAAGGGGCCGAGCACCAATTGTTTGTCCTTGACTAGATAAAAGCCGGTCCACAGCCAATCAAAGCTGCTGTGTAGGGCGGCGCAGAGATTGGCCAGCGCGGCGATTTGATCCGTCTCGGATTCAATCAGCGCCAGCGCCTGCGGCAATAGGGTTTGGTAGCGCTCTTGTTTGTCCGCGCCGTGGACGATCAGGTGTTCTGCCATGGGTATGTCGGGGTGTGGCTTGGGAAGGCGATAGCATACACAGCCGACGGGCAAAAAGAAAACGCCGCCCGGCGGGGCGGCGTCGCATCGCGGGCGGCGGCCCGGTTTACATCATGTGCTGGCCGCCGTTCATCGCCACGTTGGCGCCGGTGATGAAGCCCGCCTGTTCGGAGGCGAGGAAGGTCACCAAGGCGGCGATTTCCTCGGGCTTGCCCAAGCGGCCCACCGGAATCTGGGCGATGATCTTGTTGCGGACGTCTTCCGCCACCGCCATCACCATATCAGTGGCGATGTAGCCGGGCGAAATGGTGTTCACGGTCACGCCCTTGCGCGCCACTTCCTGCGCCAAGGCCATGGTAAAACCGTGCATGCCGGCCTTGGCCGCGGAGTAGTTGGTCTGGCCGAACTGGCCCTTCTGGCCGTTGATCGACGAAATGTTGATGATGCGGCCGAAGCCGCGGTCGCTCATGCCGTCCACCACCGGTTTGGTCATATTGAACAGCGAATCCAGATTGGTGCGCAGCACCGCGTCCCAGTCTTCCTTGGTCTGCTTCTTGAAGCTGCAGTCGCGGGTGATGCCGGCGTTGTTGACCAGCACGTCGATCGGCCCTAGGTCTTTGGCCACCTTTTCGGCCAGTCCCTTGCAGGCTGCGGTGTCGGTGACATCGCATTGATAGGCGTGGATATCCTTCAGTCCCAGCCCCTTCATGTCGGCGAGCCAGGCTTGCTCGCGGCCGGGCTTGCTGTAGGTGGTGACTACGATGTGACCGCTTTCAGCCAGGGCTTTGCAGATGGCGGTGCCAATGCCGCCCATGCCGCCGGTTACGAGTGCGATTCGCTTAGTCATAGTGCTGGCTCCTTATTAGCTGTCTGTCTGGATATGCTTATGCGATACGACTTTCAGTTTTTTAGGATAAGTGAATTACCCGTGTATGTGAATGGAAAGTACGCACACCTTTCGTCACGGCTTGGATGGTGAAAGTTCATCCGTTAGGCGTTGCAGCAAAGACAGCCGGGACTTGACGATGGCGCCGGATTCACATGCGGTCATGATGGCACAGTTCGGTTCCACGCGGTGCGAACAATTGTGAAAGCGGCATTGACCTATCAGCGGGCGCATTTCCGGGAAGTAACGGGTCAGTTCCGCGGCCTTCAAATGCTTGAGGCCGAACTCTTGCAAGCCGGGGGAATCAATCAGGTGGCTGTCCGCGTTCAGATGGTAGAGCGTGGCGTGGGTGGTGGTGTGGCGGCCGGAGTCCAAGGCGGTGGAGATGTCGCCGATGCGGGCGTTGGCGTCCGGCAGCAGCGCATTGGTCAGCGTGGATTTGCCCATGCCGGACTGGCCGACGAAAACGCTGGTCTGGCCTTGCAGCAGCGGCAGCAACGGCGCGACATCCTGCTTGGCGGACAGGGTGACCACCTGGTAGCCCAGGCGCCGGTACAGGTCCAGTTTGAGCAGCAAGCTCGCGGTTTCCGGCAAGTCCGCCTTGTTGACCACGATGACGGGGTCGATGTCGCCGGCTTCCGCCGCGATCAGGCAGCGGCCCAGCAACTCCTCGTTGGGGCTGGGCACCGCGGCGATCACGAACAGGATGCGGGTTACATTGGCGGCGATGACCTTGGTTTTCCAGTCGTCCTGGCGATAGAGCAGGCTGCGGCGCTCCTGCGAGCGCTCGATGACCGCCTGTTCCTTGTTTTGCACCAGAATGTCCACCCAGTCGCCACAGGCGAAATCGACGCGCTTGCCGCGGGTGGTGCAATCGTAAACTTGGCCCTCGGATTCGACGATGAACCGGCGGCCGTGGCTGCGGATGATTTGTCCAGTCTGACCTGTCATGGGCGAGCCAGCAGCGCTTCGGTCTTGGCCGCGCAGATGAAATCGTTCAATGTCAGGCCGCCGGCGTCGTGGGTGCTGAAGTTGACGACGACGCGGTTGTAATGCACGGACATGTCCGGGTGGTGGTCTTCGCGATGGGCGATCCAGGCCAGCGCGTTGACGAAGGCCATGGTGTCGTGGAAATCGGCGAAGGGGAAGGTTTTGGTCAGTTCGATGCCGCGGATGTTCCAGCCGGGCAGCGAGCCCATCAATTGATTGACGGTGCTGGCGGCCAGCGGGTTGGCGCCGTGTTGGGCTTCGCAGGACAGTTCAAGCAGGTTCATGTCAGCGGTTTCCTTGTAGATGGTTGATGCGCAGCGCGGCGGGCGGGTGCGAGTCGTAAAAGGCGGAGTGCAGCGGGTCCGGCGTCAGCGTGGACGCGTTGTCGCGATAGAGTTTGACCAGGGCTGACACCAGTTTGCCGGCGTCGGTTTCGTTGGCGGCAAATTCGTCGGCCTCGTATTCGTGGCGGCGCGACAGGCTGCTGGACAGCGGCGTGAACGGGAAGGTGAAGGCGGGTACCGCGGTGAAGAACAGGATGAGCGCCATCGCGGTGCTGGGTGTGGAAACGCCCAGGCCGGCGTAGAACCACGGCGCATCCAGCAGCTGGCCCAACAGAAACAGGAAACCCAGTGACAGCGCGAAGGCCAGCGCGATGCGTTTGGCGATATGGCGGCGTTTGAAATGGCCCAGCTCATGCGCCAGCACCGCCTCGATTTCGGCGTGGTCCAGCTGTCCCAGCAGGGTGTCGAAAAACACAATGCGCTTGCCGGCGCCGAAGCCGGTAAAGTAGGCGTTGCCGTGGCTGGAGCGGCGCGAGCCGTCCATCACGAACACGCCTTGGCTTTTGAAGCCGGCGCGTTGCAGCAGCGCTTCGATGCGAGCCTTGAGTTCCAGGTCTTGCAGCGGTGAGAATTTATTGAACAGCGGGGCGATCAGCGTGGGGTAGAGCGCCACCATCAGTAGCTGGAAGCCGGTCCAGACCAGCCACACCCACAGCCACCATAGCGGACCGGAGATGTCCATCAGCCACAGAACCAGCGCCACCAGCGGCAAGCCGATGGCTGCGCCTAGCAGCAGGCCCTTGATCTGGTCGATGATGAACAACTTGGGCGTGGTTTTGTTGAAGCCGAAGCGGGCCTCGATGTCGAAGGTGGAGTATAGGCTGAGTGGAAAGCTGATGCAGCCGGTCAGCGTAGCCACGCCCACTATCAGCAGCAGGCCGGACAGTAGCGGCGAAGCGCTGGCGCCGGCGGCGATGCCGGCCAGCCATTGCAGAGCGCCGCCAAAGGTCAGCGCCAGGATCACTAGGCTGTCCAACAAGGCGGAAAACAGGCCGAAGCGAGTTTTGGCGATGCAATAATCGGCGGCCAACTGATGTTGTTGCAAAGTGATGGCATCGCGGAAAGCCGCGGGTACTTCCGCGCGATGGCGGGCGATGTGGCGGGCATGGCGCCAGCCTAGCCAGAGTTTTAGCGCGAGGGTGGCCGCCAGCGCGGCCAGGAAGAGAGAGCTGAATGCCTCGGTCATCGGAGTCCGTTATCTGCTGTCAGGTTTGCCGCCAGCGCGGCAATGAAGGAAAATGGCAGGGTTTTGCAAAGATTGGCAAGTATGACACAAGATCAAATGAACCTCATCTGGCTCGACATGGAAATGACGGGTCTGAATCCTGAGACCGACCGCATCATCGAAGTCGCGATGATCGTTACCGACAGCCAGCTGAACGTGGTGGCGGAATCGCCGGTGCTGGTGATCCACCAGCCCGACGAGGTGTTGGACGGCATGGACGACTGGAATAAGAACACCCACGGTAAAAGCGGCCTGATCGAGAAGGTCAAGGCCTCCACCTTGGGCGAAGCCGAGGCCGAGCAGATGCTGCTGGACTTCATGGCTCAGTACGTGCCGCCGCGGATTACGCCAATGTGCGGCAATACTATCCATCAGGACCGCCGATTCATGGTGCGCTGGATGCCCAAGCTGGAGGAGTATTTCCACTATCGCAACCTGGATGTGTCTACGCTGAAAGAGCTGTGCAAGCGCTGGAAGCCGGAAGTGGCGCGCGGCGTGGTCAAACGCGGCAAACACGAGGCGCTGGCGGATATCCTGGAGTCCATCGAGGAGTTGCGTTACTACCGCGAGCATTTCCTCAAGCTGTAACCGGGGGCGCTGCCCCGCAGGGGCAGCTCCGAAACGGGGCTTGCCCCTTTGTTTTTGGCGAACTTCATTCCATCGGCAATATACATGGCTTCGCAACGCACGTCCGACATCAACTCCACCCGGGTCTGGGCCCGTTTGCATCAACATCAGCGCGCTACCCGGCACATGCATATGCGCGAGTTGTTCGACGCCGATCCGCAGCGCTTTCAGCGTTTTTCGCTGGAGCTGGACGGCCTATTGTTGGATTACTCCAAGAACCGCATCACCGAACGCACGCTTGAGTTGCTGTTCGAGTTGGCGCGGGAGGCCGATTTGGCCGGCTGGATGGAGAAAATGCGGAGCGGCCAGCGCATCAATGTCAGCGAGGACCGCGCGGTGTTGCACACAGCTTTGCGCTTGCCGGCCGGCGAGACACTGGTGCTGGACGGTTGCGAGCTAGTGACCGAGGTGCAAGCGGTGCTCGCGCGGATGCGCGCGTTCAGCGAGCAGGTACGCGGCGGCGAGTGGAAAGGCTTCAGCGGCCGGCGCATCCGTCACGTGGTCAATCTGGGTATAGGCGGGTCCGACCTGGGGCCGCTGATGGTGAAGGAAGCGCTGGCCGCGTACGCGACGCCGGAGCTGGACGTGCATTTCGTCTCCAATGTGGACGGCGCGCATGTCGCGCGCACGCTGGAGCGGCTGGACCCCGCCGAAACCCTGTTCATTATCGCCTCCAAGTCTTTCACCACGCCGGAGACCTTGCTGAACGCGCAGGCTGCGCGGCAATGGTTTTTGCAGGCGGGGAGCGAGGCCGATATTGCGCGTCATTTCGTCGCGGTGTCCACCAATCAGCCGGCGGTGCAGGCTTTCGGCATCGATCCGGCGCATATGTTCGGCTTTTGGGACTGGGTGGGCGGCCGCTACTCCACGTGGTCGGCCATCGGCTTGCCGGTGATGCTAGCGATAGGCTTCGAGCGCTTCCAGAAATTCCTGGCGGGCGGCCACGCGATGGATCTGCATTTCTTTTCCGCGCCGTTCGCCGCCAATATGCCGGTGCTGCTGGCGCTGATCGGCGTCTGGTACAACACCTTCTACCGCGCCCACACCCACGCCATCATGCCTTACGACCACGGCTTGAGGCGCCTGCCGGCCCATGTCCAGCAATTGGATATGGAGTCCAATGGCAAGCGCGTCGGTCGTTATGGCGAGGCGCTGGATTTCGACACCGGTCCGGTGATCTGGGGCGAGGAGGGCGCCAACAGCCAGCACGCCTTTTTTCAGTTGCTGCATCAGGGCACTCGGCTGGTGCCTTGCGACTTCATTATTCCGATGCGCAGCCATTACCCGGTGGCCGATCAGCATCAGGTGCTGGTGGCCAACTGCTTGGCCCAGACCGAGGCGCTGATGCGCGGCAAGGGAGAGGCCGAAGCGATGCGCGAGCTGGCGCATCTGCCGGGCGAGCAAGTGGACATGCTGCTGCCGCAGAAGCTGTTTCCTGGCAACCAGCCGTCGAACACCCTGGCGCTAGACGAAGTGAGTCCGTACAGCGTGGGCATGTTGCTGGCCCTGTATGAACACAAGGTGTTCGTGCAGGGAGTGATCTGGGGGATCAACTCCTTCGATCAATGGGGAGTGGAGTATGGTAAGCAGCTGGCGCGCCGCATCCTGCCCGAGTTGACGGCCGATGACGACGCGCTGGCGCACGATAGCTCCACCAACGGCTTGATTCGCCATTTCAAATCGCGGCAATCTTAAGAGAAAGCGCCATGCAAGAAAGCTTGGAGTTGGCCCGCCGTTTAGGCGAGCGTTTGCTGGCGGCGGGCGAGAGCGTCGCCGCCGCCGAGTCCTGCACCGGCGGCATGATCGCCGCGGCGCTGACCGACATCGCCGGTAGCTCGGCCTGGTTCGGCTACGGCGTGGTCACTTACAGCAATGAGGCCAAGCAACGTCTACTGAAGGTGGAAGGCGGCGCCTTGCGCGAGCACGGCGCGGTCAGCGAGGCGGTGGTGCGACAGATGGCCGCTGGCGCGCAGAGCCTGTCCGGCGCGGACTGGAGCGTGGCGGTATCCGGAGTGGCCGGTCCCGGCGGAGGCACGGCAGCCAAGCCGGTGGGGCTGGTTTGGTTCGGCATTGCCGGTCCGGACGGTTGGAGCGAGGCGTTCTGCTGCCGCTTTGACGGCGATCGAGGCCAGGTGCGCGCGCAAACGGTGATTCGCGCCTTGCAGCGCTTGGATGAGCTGGTGGCCGAGCGTAGCTGCTCGGCTTAGGGCTTGTTCAAAGTCTGCTGCGCTGCCGGGATAGTTTAAACGGGGGGCGTTAAAAACAAGCTCAAAATGCTTGTGAACCACTTGCACATTCTGTTTTTTCTACCATTTTCGCCTTGGTTCGCTACATCGTGAACACGCTCTTGGTTCGCAGGGTATTTAATCCTTTTTTTCCTGCTTCTTGCGCGCACGCGGATGCGCGCTGTCGTAGATCTTGGCCAGGTGCTGGAAATCCAGCGCGGTATAGATCTGAGTGCTGGACAGATTGGCGTGCCCCAAGAGTTCTTGCACTGCGCGCAAGTCGCCGGATGACTGCAGCAGGTGGGAGGCGAAGGAATGGCGCAGCATGTGCGGATGCACGTGTTGCTGCGCGCCGGTCTTGATCGCCCAGTCGCGCAAGCGTTTTTCCACTTGGCGGCCGCCCAGTCGTCCGCCATGACGGGCGATGAACACCGCGCGCTCGTCCGGCGCGGCCTGGCGCTGCGCCAGCCAGCGCTGCAGGCAGACATGCGCCTCGGCGCCCAGCGGCGCGATGCGCTCCTTGCCGCCTTTGCCGCGGATGCGCAGCAGGTCGTCGGAAAAGTCCAGGTCTTCCAGATTCAACCCCACCGCTTCGGATAATCGCAGCCCGCAGGAGTAAATCAGCTCGAACAAGGCGCGGTCGCGTATGGAGAGCGCGTCGGCGTCGTCGATGCGGTCCAGCAGGGCCGCGGTACTGTCCACCGGCAAAGCCTTGGGCAGCGGCTTATCCTGTTTGGGCGCGCGCAGGCCCTGGCTGGGATCGTCCGCGCGCTGTCCGCTGTCCAGTAGCCATTGGTAGAAACGGCGCCAGGCGGAGAGCTTGCGCGCCAGGCTGCGGCTATGCAGGCCCTGAGCGTGCAATTTGGCCAGGGTTTTGCGCAGCTGGGAGTGCTCGGCTCGTTCCAGAGGGGCGGGGTGAAGCAGGCTCGCCAGCTGCTCCAGATCGCGCAAGTAGGCGGCGGAAGTGTGGTTGCTGCGGCCGGCCAGCGCCAGCGAGGCGGCAAAGCGCTCCAGGGATTCCATCTTAGCGGCGCAGTTTGGCCATCTGCATCAGGCGCTCGAACAATTGCAGGTCCTGCTCGCTTTTCAACAGCGCGCCAGCCAGCGGCGGCGGGGCGTTGTCCTGATGGCGCTGCTTCAGCGCCGAGGCGTCCATGCCTTCCGCCGACAATAATTTCAGCCAGTCCAGCAGTTCCGAGGTGCTGGGTTTCTTCTTCAGGCCCGGCAGCTCGCGGATGGTGAAAAACACCTCCAGCGCTTCGCTGACCAATTGCTGGCGCAGGGCGGGGAAGTGGGCGTCGATGATGGCCTGCATGGTGTCCCGGTCCGGGAAGCGGATGTAATGGAAGAAGCAGCGGCGCAAGAAGGCGTCCGGCAGTTCTTTTTCATTATTGGAGGTAATGATGATGATGGGGCGCTGGCGCGCGCGCACGAATTCCTGGGTTTCGTGCACGAAAAACTCCATCTGGTCCAGTTCCCGCAGCAGATCGTTGGGGAATTCGATATCGGCCTTGTCGATCTCGTCAATCAGCAGCACCGGCGCGGAGGCGGCGTCGAAAGCCTGCCACAGCTTGCCTTTGACGATGTAGTTGCGGATATCGTGCACGCGAGCGTCGCCCAGTTGCGAATCGCGCAGCCGCGACACTGCGTCGTATTCGTACAGGCCGTGCTGGGCCTTGGTGGTGGATTTGATCGGCCAGACAATCAGTTCTCGGCCCAGGCTGCGGGCCACTTCCTCGGCCAGCATGGTTTTGCCGGTGCCGGGCTCGCCCTTGATCAGGAGCGGGCGCTCCAAAGTGATGGCGGCGTTCACCGCCATCATCAGGTCTTCAGTGGCGATATAGTTGTCTGTTCCGGAAAATCGGGTATTGCTCGTCATGGGCGGGGAGGGCTTCGAAATGGCCAAAGCAGCCGCGCAAACGGCTGCTTTGGCGGGGAAAGAGATCAACGGGCGAATTCGCGTTCCAGGTCGTCCAGCGAAATGCCCCAGCTTTTCATCATGTGGCTTAGCAGCGCCATTTCCGGCTCGCTGATGGTGCCGTCGGACTTGCTGATGTCCATGGCCAGCACGCAGGCCAAAATGCGTTTTCGGTGGTCGCTCACCTCGGCCAGCAAACCGTTGATGCGCTCCGCGTCCAGTAAGTGGATGGTGCCGTCGTCGTTGGCTTCGTCGGAGACGTCGTCGCAATAATCCACAAGCACCTTGGTGAACTGCTTGCGCGGCAACCCGATCAGGTCGTAGACGTGGAGTTTTTCCAGTAGCTCCAGCTCGCGCGGGTCCATATTGCCATCCGTGATCATAAACATAGCCAGCAGGCGCGCCATTGCTTCCGGGCTATTGAGTGCGTATTTTCTCATGACGCCTTTCCTTTATTCTGATGTGACGCTCAGCCGCTCCAGAAACGCTGGGGGCATGGCGGCAAGCTTGCGGCTTTCGTAATCGAAGAAGACTAGGCCTGTCTTCAATCTTGCCACTTCTTTCCCGGTTTTGTCATTGCTTGCCTGATAGAGCAAATCGAAACCGCGCGGGCCAATGTCGTCCACCGCCAAATCAAAGCGCAGCATCTCGCCGTGGAAGGCTTCCGCGCGGTAGCAGATTGCAGTGTCCGCCACCACAATGCCCAGGCCTTCGATGCTGAGTTCGTGCGGATAGCCTAGACTTTGTAAAAAGCGCAGACGCGCCTCGTGGGCCAGTCTCAATACGGCGTCGTTGCCTAGGTGGCCGGCGTAGTTGACGTCGCCGATTCGGATGTCGACGCGGGTTTCGAAAGCGAAGCGCTCAGGCATGGCAAGCTGGATTCTGGACATGATGTGGGCTTTGGGCGAGTGGTTTGGCTGAGTTGTTTGTCTTAACCTGAGTCAACAGGACAGTGTCTTGGTTTGATAGACTGCAAGTGTAAGGCAAATACAACAAGGAGCAGAGTCATGTATCAGCGCATATTTGTACCGGTGGATGATAGCGAGACCTCCAATCTGGCGTTGCACGAAGCTTGCCACCTGGCCAAGGAGGTGGGCGCCAGTCTGAAGCTAGTGCATGTGGTGGATTTGGCCCAGTTCGGCTGGGGCGGGACCGAGTTTCTGGATGCGACCGAACTGCAAAAGTCGATCAAGCAGGCGGGAGAGCAGGTGCTGGGGCAGGCCGGGGCCAAGGCCAAGGAGTTGGGTGTGACGGCGGATTGCAAAATTCTGGAAAGCTGGGGAGATAAAATCGCCGCGGTGCTGGTGGACGACGCCGGCGCCTGGGGTGCTGATTTGATAGTGATGGGTACCCATGGTTGGAGCGGTTTGATGCATCTGCTGATGGGCAGCGTGGCGGAGGGCGTGCTTAAACTGGCGGACGTGCCTGTGTTGCTGGTGCGCAACCCCGGGGACTAGGCTGATGGCATGGCGGGCGCGCGGCTAGAGCGGGGTGCGGCGCGCCGTTGCTTGTCGGACAATCCTGAGGGTAAAAATAAAGCCAGCCGGCATTGCTGCGGGCTGGCTTTCCTCGCGGAAGAGGATCAAGCGGCGGTGGCTTCCACGCTGCCGTCTTGGGCTTCCAGCTTGGTGCGAACCGCTTTGCGCAGGCTCTTGTACAGGTCCGGGTGGGTTTCCTTCAGGTACTCGACGATCTCGAAGTCTTCGCGGCGAACCTTGGACAGGTCGATCTGCTCAACGTGAACCAGGCGCAACAGTTCGCGCACCGGCTTGGGCATGTTGCGGCCGCTTTCGTAACGGGAACCGCCGGACTGGGTCACGCCGATGCGGCTCCAGAACTCTTGCTGGTTCAGGCCGAGCTTGCGGCGGATTTCACGCGGGTTGGGGATCTTTTCAAACAGTTTCATGAGTGTTCCTCTCAGTATCAAAGAATATTGGTTCTAATATTTTTTAGGTTTCGTGCCCTGCACCCTAAAAATAGCAAAAAAAATCCATCAGGAATAATTCTGATGCAAAAAAGTTCATGAAGTTCCGTTAAGTGCCAACTTCGTTTTTTGCAATGTTAGTGGATTCTTATTGTCAAGGACAATGGGATTTGAAGGGCGAGACGCGAAAAGATACTGTGTGGTCGCTTTTTTGTAAAGCGTTTTGGCGTTTGAGACTGAAAAAAAAGGGAGGGGCGGCGAGCCTGACCCCCGGCACTTGCGCTAAATAACTGTGGCTGCTTCCTTCCGGACCTGACCAGGTTCGCTATCGCGCAATGCGGGGAGACCCGCCTCAAGAGAAGACGCATTCTAACGATAAGCAGTCGTTTTGCCAAGCGCGACGTGCGTTTTTGTCGCTGGGGCTGGGGCGGCGTTGGTTGCCGAAGCTTGGCCGCGCAGGCAGACTGGGCGGCATCTATCTCAAATACCGCGGCAAGCGTGGGAATGTGTAATGACTCAATCAGCGCAAGAACTGTTGGCGGAACTGGTCCGCTTCGACACTACCAGCCGGCATTCCAATTTGCAGCTGATCGAATGGGTGCGCGCTTATCTGCTGAAACTGGGCGTGGAGTCGACGTTGACCTTTAACGACGATGGCGGCAAGGCCAATCTGTTTGCCCGCATCGGTGCGCCCGAAACGCCGTTGGTGGTCTTGTCCGGGCATAGCGACGTGGTGCCGGTGGATGGCCAGGTCTGGAGTAGCGATCCCTTCGTTTTGACTGACAAAGGAGAAGGGCGGCTGTATGGCCGCGGATCCGCCGACATGAAGGGCTTCATCGCCTGCGTGCTGTCGCTGGCGCCCTGGTTCGTCGAGCTGGCCCAGCGCGGAAGTTTAAGGCAGGGCATAGGCATCGCGCTGTCGTACGACGAGGAAGTCGGCTGCCTGGGCGTGGGGCGTCTGATAGACCGATTAGCGGCGGACGGAGTGAAGGTGTCCGGCTGCATCGTCGGCGAGCCCACCAGCATGCAGCCGGTGATCGCGCACAAAGGCATCGCCCATTTTCTGTGCAAGGTCCGAGGCCGCGCGGCGCATTCCTCCCTAACGCCGCAAGGCGTCAACGCTATCGAGTTCGCGGCGCGACTGATTACCCATATTCGCAAGTTGGCCGATGCGGAGGCTTCGTTTGGTCATCGCCAGGCCTTATATGATGTGCCGTTCACCACCTTGCAGACCGGCACCATCCATGGCGGCACCGCTTGCAATATCGTGCCCAAGGATTGCGAGTTCATGTTCGAGTGCCGCTGGCTGCCGGGCGACGGACCTGAACGTTTTGTCAGCTCTGTCCGGGACTACGCGGCCACCTTGCTGTTGGAGATGAGGGAGGTGGCGCCGGAGGCGGAGATAGAGATTGAGCAGGTGGTGTACAGCCCGGCCTTCGAGTCGTCGGAAAACAGCGAGGTGCGCCGCACTGTGGCGCGCTTGTGCGGCTGCGACGGCGGCAAGGGCGTTGCCTACACCACCGAGGCGGGCCTGTTCAGCGAGGCCGGCATCGCCTGCGTGGTGCTGGGGCCTGGCAACATCGAACAGGCTCACCGGCCCGATGAATACATCGAGATTGAACAACTGGAGCGGTGCGTGGCCTGGTTGCGGCGTTTAGGGGATGAGCTGGCGCAAAAAGCATGAAGATTTTTTTGCGCTGATGGCCGAATAGCAGCAAAATCGCTGCCGGCGACAAGCCGAACACTCAAGTTGCCCGCCAGGGGGATCCCTTAGGCGGGCTTGTTTTATGGTGGCGTTAGAAGCCGCTCAACGTCCGGTCCAAAGGGGCTGGGGGCGTTGGCGCGGCGGTTGTCAGAAAGAAAAAATAAATGAGTCAGAACGTGGGATCTGTGCGGCAGGGAGGCGCGGCCAAGTCGCGAGACGGCTTCACCTCCAGCTTTGGCGTATTGGCTGCGACTCTCGGTTCCGCCGTGGGTCTCGGCAATATCTGGAAGTTTCCTTATCTGACCGGCACCAATGGCGGCGCCGGTTTTTTGGTGGTGTACGTGCTGGCCACATTGCTGGTGGGCCTGCCGGTGATGATCGCCGAGATCATGCTGGGTCGCAAAGCCAAGACCGATGCGGTAACGGCGATGAAGACGCTGGCGCCCGCCGGCCAGCCGTGGTGGCTGATCAGCGCCTTCGGCGTGCTGGCCGCCTTCCTGATTATGGCCTTCTATTCGGAAGTGGCGGCCTGGGTGTTCGCCTACGTGTTCAAATCCTTGGGCGGAGGCTTATTGTCCAGCGACCCCAAGGCCACCTCGCAGGCGTTCAGCGCGCTGATTTCCGATCCGTTGCAGTCCTTGCTGTGGCAATGGCTGGTTTTACTGTTGATCGGCGGCATTCTGCTGATGGGCGTGTCCAAAGGCATTGAGGCGGTGACCAAGAAGCTGATGCCCTTGTTGTTCCTGTTGTTGTTGGTGATCGGCGCGCGCAGCCTGATGCTGCCCGGCGCGGCCAAAGGGTTGGACTTCCTGTTTACCCCCGATTTTTCCAAGATCAGCGGCGCGGTGGTGCTGACCGCGGTGGGCTTGGCCTTCTTCAAGCTGTCCATTGGCATGGGCACCATGATCACCTACGGTAGCTATTTCCGCGATGATCAAAACATCCCCGTCACCACATTCAGGGTGATGTGCGCGGATTTGTTTGTTTCCATTCTGGCCGGCATCGCCATTTTCCCCGCCGTGTTCGCTTTCGGCTTCGAGCCGGCGGCCGGGCCGTCGCTGTTGTTCATCACAATTCCGGCGGTATTCGCCAGCATGCCGCTGGGCAATGTGTTCATGGTGGCCTTCTTCGTGCTTGCCGCGATCGCGGCCACCGGCGCGATGCTGTCCATCCTGGAGGTGCCGGTATCGGTTTTCAGCGAACGCTTCGGCATCAGCCGAGTCAAGGCCACCGTGATCAATTTGCTGCTGTTGGCCTTGGTGGGGGCGGGCTGCGCCTTGTCCAACAGTACGCTGTCCGGCTTCAAGCCTTTCGGCATGACCTTGTTTGATCTGTTCGACTTTGTGACTTCTAACCTGCTGATGCCTTTGGGCGGCATCTTCCTTTGCCTGTTCGTTGGCTGGGTATGGGGTTTCGAACGGTTGAAGCAGGCGTTGAGCAATGAGGGCGAGCTGAAGAACGAAGGCTTGTTGAAGGCGCTGTTCTTCGTGTTGCGCTATGTGTCGCCGCTGTTGATTCTGGTGGTGATGCTCAAGGGCCTGGGCGTGATCTGAGAACCTGTTCGCGATCTGCGCGTCAACGATGCGGCGTTGAAACCGGCTTCGAAATACTCATGTGCCACGGGTGCATTCGCTTTCTCGGTCTTTTTCGCCTTAGCTCGCGAGATCGTAGGCTCGTTCTGAGCCGCGGCTCAGGCGCGCCTCGGATGCTGAGCGGAACGCAAATAGAAAAGGAGCCAACAGGCTCCTTTTTCATTTTTGCGCAAGCGGTCAGGGCTGGGCGACGTCGTCTTCCGGTATCACCACTGGCGGAGGCGTGAAGCCATTTATTTCTCGGGCGTTTTTTTCCAGTAGCAGCACAATGCTGGTGTTGAGCGCGCCGAAGGCCCAGCTAATCAGGAAAAACACCGAGTAGGCCGAGAGTTTGTCGTTGAAGAGGATTTTGCCGTGCAGACTGAGCTCGGCAGGGTCGAAAATGGAAAAGAATACCCCTGTCGCCAAGATGGCGATGATGAAGGAGGGCCAGAACAGCAAGATGCCTGTTTTCATGAGTCATGCTCCTGTGGCTGCCGCAACGGAATGCTTGGGTGGCTGGTGTCAGGGTAATGGCCGGGCGTCGCGCTGTCAAAACGCTGCGGCGACGGATGGCGGCCCGGAGAACGGCTCTCCATGTTAGACTGTGGCCATCCGGTTTTTCTTGTCCAGCCGGCCAGGGCGCGCGCTTTTGGCCGGTTGTTGCGTAAAGTAATGGAGCCTTGCATGACCTCTTCGATCTTCTCCGCCGTAGAACTGGCGCCGCGCGACCCTATCCTGGGCCTGAACGAAGCATTCAACGCCGATACCCGCACCACTAAGGTGAATCTGGGCGTCGGCGTGTATTCCGACGACAACGGCAAGATCCCGCTGCTGGCGGCGGTGAAGGCCGCGGAGAAGGCTCGTCTTGAAACCATGCCGCCGCGCGGCTACCAGCCGATCGAAGGCGCTCAGGCTTACGACAGCGCGGTGCAGAACCTGTTGTTCGGCGTGGACAGCGAGTTGATCAAGGCAGGGCAGGTGGTGACCGCTCAGGCCTTGGGCGGCACAGGCGCCTTGAAAATCGGCGCGGACTTTCTGAAGCGCCTGAATCCGGCGGCCAAGGTCTACATCAGCAACCCGAGCTGGGAAAACCACCGCGCGCTGTTTGAGTCCGCTGGCTTCGAAGTGGAAAACTACCCGTATTACGACGCGGACACCCGCGGCGTCGATTTCGACGGCATGCGCGCTTTCCTCGCGCAGCTGCCGGCCGGTTCCGTGATTGTGCTGCACGCCTGCTGCCACAACCCCACCGGCGCCGACCTGTCTGACGCGCAATGGGCCGAGGTGGTGCAAGTTTGCCGCGAGCGCGGCCTGGTTCCCTTCCTGGATATGGCCTACCAGGGCTTTGCCGACGGTATCGACGCCGACGCCGTGGCCGTGCGCCTGTTCTCGGCCTCCGGCCTGCAGTTCTTCGTGTCCAGCTCCTTCTCCAAGAGCTTCTCGTTGTACGGCGAGCGCGTGGGCGCTTTGTCCATCGTCACCGCCGGCAAGGAAGAGTCCGCGCGCGTGCTGTCCCAACTGAAGCGTGTGATCCGCACCAACTATTCCAACCCGCCGATTCACGGCGGCGCGGTGGTGGCCGCGGTGCTGTCCAATCCGGAACTGCGCCAGCTGTGGGAAGACGAGCTGGCCGGCATGCGCGATCGCATTCGCGCGATGCGCGTCGGCTTGGTCGAGGCGATCAAGGCCGAAGGCGTGGCTCAGGACTTCTCCTTTGTCGCCCAGCAGCGCGGCATGTTCTCTTATACCGGCCTGAGCGCGGCCCAGGTGGAGCGCCTGCGCGCCGACTTCGGCATCTACGCCGTATCCACCGGCCGCATCTGCCTGGCGGCGTTGAACAGCAAGAACCTGGCCTATGTGGCTTCCGCCATCGCTCAGGTGGTGAAAGCGGGCTAAGCCTGGCCGGTTTTGTTATCAAGCATCGCCAAAGCCCCGCCTGTCGGGGCTTTTTTTCAATCGGCCGATCGCCGGCCGTAGTCAAGGAGCAGATTCATGCAATTGCACAGCCGCAGCTTTCAAGACGGGGAACGCATTCCGGGCCGCCTGGCCTTCTGCGTGCCGGACGCGGGCAGCCATGTGGCGCTGTCCGACAACCTCAACCCGCATCTGACCTGGAGCGGGGCGCCGGCGGGGACGCGCTCGTATGCGTTGGTCTGCCATGATCCGGACGTGCCGTCGCGCGGAGACGACGTCAATCAGGAGGGGAGGGAAGTGCCGGCGGATCTGCCGCGAGTGGACTTCTATCACTGGCTGCTATTGGATATCCCCGCGGGACAGAACGAGATCGCCGAGGGCGGCCACAGCGCGGGTGTGGTCGCGCGCGGCAAGAGCGGTCCGGGAGCCCCGGGCGGTTTGCGTCACGGCGTCAATGACTACACCGGCTGGTTCGCCGGGGATGCGGCGATGGCGGGGGACTATTACGGTTACGATGGTCCCTGCCCGCCGTGGAACGACAGCCTAGAGCATCGCTACGTCTTCACCGTATACGCTTTGGACGTGGCCAGCCTGCCGGTGGCCGGGGCGCTGACGCCGGCCAACATCATGGCGGCCATCGACGGCCATGTGCTTGCATCGGCAAGCCTGACCGGGCGCTATACGCTGAATCCGCGTTTGCTGTAACCGTTCCGCAATGTAAGTAAGTGGCAAAAAGGACAGTTTGTCTCTCTCCCAACGCAGAGGCTTCTGGCAAGGGATTGCAGTGAGCCAATGAAATGCAGCATGATGTTGCGGCGTTTACCGTCTCCGCGGCTGATTTGCTTAGGCGGCCGCGTCCATGCGGCGCTTTGAACCGCGGCCGGCCAAAAGCGGCAAACGATAACAACATCAAAGGGGATTAACTGTCATGGTTGCAAACACTGTTAAAGACAAGCTGCCGGCCGCCGTGTTGGCGACGGGGGCTTTTGACGCGGACGACGCCGATGTGCGCAACAATCTGGGGCTGATGGGTTTGTTGGATGTGAATTCGGGCGATGGCCGTTATCGCCTGACCGCAACGCTGGAGCCGGAGGTTGAAGGCGTGGACGATGTTCAGGCCTGGGTTTTGGAAATGGAGCTTGTGACTTTGGCCACTGGGCAGGTTTTGCGTTGCAAACAGGCCGGCGTCGCCTACGCCGGACCTGCGCCGGGGAGTCATCTGCGCCGCCTATTGGCCAACGGCCAACTGCAGGGGTACTTGCAACTGGCCGCCTAGTCTGATTTCGCCATCAGCAGGGATTAAGCCGCCGCGTCACGCTGCGGCTTAATTTTTTTCACTTACGGGCATTCATCGTCGACGAGCGCCTGCCGCGAACACTATAAAAAACGGTACAATCGCCGCAGTCGGGCCGACATTGGATTTGGGCTCGGCCGTTAATTTTCGACATCGTCAGAGGTTGTGAACTGTGTGGTTTGTGCTGTGTGTGCTGCTGTTGATGCTGGGTGCGCTGGCTTGGCTGGTGTATACCGGCCGTGTCGTCTTGTCCGAATGGACCCAAAAGCTGGATCGCTTGTTGGGCATGTCGCCGTCGGAGCGCCATGAGCCGGACTACTTCGCTGAAGAGGCCGACGCCGGATTGAGCGCAGCGGAGTCCCGAACCGGGCAGCGAACCGAACCGACGGCGTCCCGCGAAGAGGCTCCCGCCGCCGAGCCGGAGCCGGCAAGCCCCGCCGCGCCGCAGCCCTCTCCGGAGCGTGAAGCGCCTTTGGCCATGCCTGAGCGTGAAACCATCGTGTTGCCGAAACGACAGACTGCGCCGCCTCAAGCCAAGCCTGAGTTGCCTACGCTCGAACTGTCTCGAGAATATCGCAAGCGCGTGCGGCAACCGTCGGCGGATCAGCCGCAGGCCAAGGAACTGCCAGTGATTGGCTTGCATGAGCTGCAGCATAATTTGCAGTCGGACTATCGCCGCCGTCAGGCCTCCCGGGTGCTGACGCAGAGCATCAAGGAGCAGGGTGCGTCCGCCTTGCCGATGATTGAGCCCAGCGAGGTGCGCGAGCAGTTGCGCCATATTCATTCCAAGAGGGGCAAAAGCATGGCCGCTCCCCTTCCGGCAGCCATGCGTCCGCTGACCGTCAAGCCGCAGGAGGAGGCGGAGCCGCAAATCGTGCCGCCTCCGGTGGTGCGGCATGAGTTGCCAGCCAGCGCGCGGCCGGCTCAACACGGTTGGTTGGCGCCGGCGCGGCCATCAGCGCCGCCGGTTGAGCCTGAGGTCGTCGCTTTTGCGGTTCCCGATAGCCTCGACACGCTGGCTAAGCCGGAAATCGTTGCAGCTGTGGATATGCCCGATATGCTTGCAGAGATGTCCGTGGAACTTGATGCGACGCGCCCGGAGCCAGAGGCGTTTGTAAACCCCGTGTTCGACGCGCCGCCGGGGCCAGAAGTTGCCGCTGCGGTGGATTTGTCCGAGCCAAGGCCTACGACGCCCGAGGTTGCTGTTTTAGCCGAATCGCAGACCCGCCCGTCCGAGCCGCCGCCTGCTGTCATGGCCGTAAGGACGCCAGATCCGGTTTTTGCAGAGGAGGATGCGCCGCGCGCTGCCGAGCCGGCGCCGTGGCGCTGGCCGCAGACCCGTTCGGTACTGGTGCAGGACGAAGAAAAGCCGGCCGTGGTGCAGCGCGAGAGCGTGCCGGCGGAGCCGCCTTCGGTGGCTGCCGCGGCGCAGCAACTGGCCGCCAAGCCACTGCCTTGGGTTTTGATCGAGCCCCCCGTCGCCGCGGCGCCGGATGAGGCGCCGGCGGAGAAGGCACTGCCTTGGGACGCAGCGCCTGAGTCCGGCAGTTGGGCGCAACAGGCGCAGCAGCAGGTGGAGCTGGCGGCCGAGCCGGCTCCGCCCAAGCCGCGGCCGGTATACGATGATTACGGCTTGCCGGGGCTGGATTTGTTGCGCCCGGCGGACGAGGCGACGGTGACTTGCTCGGAAGAGGAACTGCTGGAACGCGGCATCGTGATCGAGGAGAAACTGGCCGAGTTCAAGGTCAAGGTCAGCGTGGTGGACGCCTACGCCGGCCCAGTGATCACCCGCTACGAAGTGGAGCCGGCGGTAGGCGTGCGCGGCAACCAAGTGGTCAATCTAATGAAGGATTTGTCGCGCGCGCTGGGCCTGGCGGCGATCCGGGTAGTGGAAACCATACCCGGCAAGACTTGCATGGGTTTGGAGCTGCCCAATCCCAAGCGTCAGATGATCCGCTTGTCCGAGATATTCTCCTCCGAGGTATTCCAGCAACCGCGATCGCGTCTGACTCTGGCGCTGGGAAAGGACATCACCGGCCAACCGGTGGCGATGGACTTGGCCAAGGCGCCGCATCTACTGGTGGCCGGCACCACCGGCTCGGGCAAATCGGTGGGTGTCAACGCCATGATTCTGTCCATGCTCTACAAGGCGCGGCCGGACGAAGTGCGTTTCATCATGATAGATCCCAAGATGCTGGAGCTGTCGGTGTACAACGACATCCCTCACTTGCTGGCGCCCGTGGTGACTGATATGAAACTGGCCGCCAATGCGCTGAATTGGTGCGTGGGCGAGATGGAGCGTCGTTACCGGCTGATGAGCGCGCTGGGCGTGCGTAATCTGGCCGGTTACAACGACAAGGTGCGCGAGGCCGAGGCCATGGGTCAGCGCATCGGCAATCCGTTCAGCCTGACGCCGGAAACGCCGGAGCCCTTGGAGGCGCTGCCCTTCATCGTGGTGGTGGTGGACGAGTTCGCCGACTTGATGATGGTGGCCGGCAAGAAAATCGAGGAATTGATCGCGCGTTTGGCGCAGAAGGCGCGCGCGGCCGGCATCCACTTGATCCTGGCGACTCAGCGGCCGTCGGTGGATGTGATCACCGGCCTGATCAAGGCGAATATCCCGACGCGGATCGCCTTCCAAGTGTCCAGCAAGGTGGACAGCCGCACCATTCTGGATCAGATGGGGGCGGAAAGCTTGCTGGGTCAGGGCGATATGCTGTTCCTGCCGCCGGGCACAGGCTACCCGCAGCGCGTGCACGGCGCCTTCGTCACCGACGACGAAGTGCATGCCGTCGTCGAGCATCTGAAGCAGTTTGGCGAGCCGGATTATGTCGAAGGGTTGCTGACCGGCGAGAGCGAGGCGGAGGAGGAGTCAGCCGCCGCCACGGCGAAGGCGCAGGCGGCCAGCGAGAGTGATCCGTTGTACGACGAGGCGGTTGAAATCGTGATGCGCACTCGTAAGCCGTCGATTTCCTCTGTGCAGCGCCACCTGCGCATAGGCTATAACCGCGCCGCGCGCCTGATTGAGGAAATGGAGGCCGCGGGCATCGTCAGCCCGATGGAAAGCAACGGCAACCGGACGGTGCTGGTGCCGCAGCGCGAGCTGTGAAAATCTCTGTGCGATCATAATGAAAAAGCGCGCCGGCTGCGGCGCGCTTTTTTCTTTCTTCTGCTTTGGGCGGGGGTCAGCGACGGCGCTGGTCCTGATCGTTGCGGATGCGGATCGGAGCCAGTTGGTCCTGGTCTTCCACCGGGCCGCTCAACATCTTGGCGACGACGACCACAGCGGCGATGAGGGCGAATAAAAGCAAAATTTCCATG
Organism: Chromobacterium sp. IRSSSOUMB001; assembly: GCF_023507765.1. Classification (NCBI taxonomy): domain Bacteria; kingdom Pseudomonadati; phylum Pseudomonadota; class Betaproteobacteria; order Neisseriales; family Chromobacteriaceae; genus Chromobacterium; species Chromobacterium sp. IRSSSOUMB001. The sequence continues at coordinate 133,409 of NZ_JALCYU010000008.1, read as the reverse complement.
GCATGGCTCCCCGAGGCTTGAGTACGAAGTATTGATGATGACGATTGCCGGCGAACAAGCCTGGAAGCAAACTCGTCTATGGCGGCCCCCTGTGATTTCATTCTGGAACACAAGCCGCCGCAAGCTCAAGTAATAATTTGTGTCGGAAAGTTAAAATTCAAGGCGCGCTGCGCTTTAGCGCGCGCATGGCCTGATCGATGCCCTGCAGTGTCAGCCCGTACATGCGCCCGGACATCAGCTGACGCAGCATGTGCAGCGACTGGGTGTATTCCCAGTGCGCCTCCGGCACCGGATTGAGCCAGGCGGCGTGTTTGAAGTGGCCGAGCAGGCGGCGCAGCCAGATTTCGCCGGCTTCCTGGTTCATGTGCTCGACGCTGCCGCCGGGGTAGCTGATTTCATAAGGGCTCATGGTGGCGTCGCCGACGATGATCAGCTTGTAATCGGAGCCGAAAGTGTGGATCAAGTCCCAAGTGGGGAAGGTCTGAGTGTGGCGGCGGGCGTTGTCCTTCCACACGGCTTCGTAGACGCAGTTGTGGAAATAGAAATACTCCAGATGCTTGAACTCGGACTTTACCGCCGAGAACAGCTCCTCGCAGGCCTTGACGTGATCGTCCATCGAGCCGCCGATGTCGAACAGCACCAGCACCTTGACCGCGTTGCGCAGCTCGCGCTGCATGCGCAGGTCCAACATGCCGGCCTTGCCGGCGGTGGCGGCGATGGTGGCGTCCAGGTCCAGCACTTCCTCTGCGCCGTCGCGGGCGAATTCGCGCAGCCGGCGCAGCGCGATCTTGAGATTACGGGTGCCTAGTTCGACCGAGTCGTCGAAATTGCGGAATTCGCGTTGATCCCATACCTTCACCGCGCGACGGTGGCGCGATTCGTGCTGACCGATGCGAATGCCGGCCGGATTGTAGCCGAAGGCGCCGAAGGGGCTGGTGCCGCCGGTGCCTATCCATTTATTGCCGCCCTGGTGTCGCTCCTGCTGTTCTTGCAGCCGCTGGCGCAGGGTGTCCATCAATTGCTCCCAGCCCAGCGCTTCCAGCCGGCGCTTGTCTTCTTCTGACAAGTGCTTTTCCACCTGTTTGCGCAGCCAGTCCTCCGGAATGCCTGTTTTCAGCTCGTCCAGTGTCTGCGACAGGCCTTTGAAATGCTTGCCGAATACCTGGTCGAAGCGGTCGAAGTGTTTTTCATCCTTGATGAGCGTGGTGCGCGCCAGATAGTAGAACGCGTCCACGTCGCCAAAGGCGACGCGCTTTTGCAACGCTTCCAGCAAGGTGAGGAATTCTTTCAGCGTGACCGGCAGGCCGGCGTCGCGCAGGGCGTAAAAAAAATCAATCAACATGGCGCGGCAAGAGGGTGACAGCGTGGGTGGGCGATGATATTCTTGTTTTAGAGCTACGGCTCTAAACAATCGTTCGGATACTGCTATCCTAGGGATAATACAATGAATGCCGCCGCCATGCCCATTTGCCGGGATGATCTTCTGCAAGCGGAGTTTTCCCGCCTGCATCGCCTCAGCCGGACCTCCGCGTTTCCGCCGCTGGAGCTTCGCCAGGATTGGCTCAAATGCCTGGAGAGCATGTTGCAGGAGAACCGCCAGGCTTTCGTCGACGCGATCAGTCAAGACTTTGGTCACCGCAGCGCGGTGGAAACCAGGCTGGCCGAGTTGTTCCCCTCGCTGGAGGCCATACGTTACGCGCGCCGACGGCTGCGCCGCTGGATGCGGCCGGAGCGGCGCGGAGTGTCGCTGTGGTTCCAGCCGGCCGGCAATAGCGTGATGCCGCAGCCCTTGGGCGTCATCGGCGTGGTGGTGCCATGGAACTATCCCTTGTTCTTGGCGCTAGGGCCGGTGGTGTCCGCGTTGGCGGCGGGCAACCGGGTCATGGTGAAGATGTCGGAATACACGCCGGCCACCGGCGCGCTGCTGCAGCGCCTGACCGAGCGCTATCTGGGGCCTGATGTAATCGCTGTGGTCAATGGAGACGCCCAACTGGCGCAGGATTTCACCCGGCTGCCATTCGACCATTTGTTCTTTACCGGCTCGACTTCGGTGGGCCGTCACGTGATGCGCGCGGCGGCGGAGAACCTGACGCCGGTGACGCTGGAGCTGGGCGGAAAATCGCCGGTGATCGTCGCCAGGGGCGCCGATTTACGCCACGCGGCGGAGGCCATCGTCGCCGGAAAGATGTTGAACGCCGGCCAGACCTGCGTGGCGCCGGATTATGTGCTGGTCAACGACAAGGACCGAGAGGCCTTGCTGGAAGAGTTGCGCCGCGCGGCGCGCCGGGCGTACCCAAGTTTGGCAGACAATCCCGATTACAGCGCCATCATCAACGAGCGCCATTGCCAGCGTCTGCTGCAATGGCTGGAAGAGGCGAGCGCGGCCGGCGCCGAGGTGGAGCAGATTAACCCGGCCGCGGAAGACTGGCGGCCCAGCCGCAAATTCCCGCTCACCCTGGTGCTGGGCTGCCCGCAGGACGCGACCCTGCTGCGGGAGGAGATTTTCGGGCCGATTCTGCCGGTGTTGAGTTACGACAAGTTCGACGAGGCGTTGGCCTACGTCAACGCGCGGCCGCGGCCGCTGGCCTTGTATTTATTCGACAACGATGCGCTGCGCATTGAGAAGACCTTGCGCGAAACCGTATCGGGCGGGGTGGCGATCAACGATATCGCCCTGCAGGTGGTGCAGGAGGACCTGCCTTTCGGTGGAGTCGGTCCGTCCGGCATGGGGCATTGCCACGCCAAGGAGGGCTTCATGGCGTTTTCCAAGCTCAAGCCAGTGTTCCGGCAAAGCCGCTGGGCCGGCACCGCCTTGACGCGCGCGCCTTACGGGGCCGGCGTGGAGAGGTTGTTGAAATGGATGTTGCGCTGAGATGCCGAGCCGTCGTCAGTTGCTCAAAACCGGCCTGGGCGGCGCCGTGGCTTTGGCGCTGGCCACCTTGCTGGCCTCGCCGCAGCCGGAAGGCCCGGCGGAGGGCTGGGTCGCGTCCTTGAAATTACGCGCCCTGACGCCGCTGGACGCGCAGTTGTTGGCGGCGATCGCCCCGGCCGTCTTGGGCCCGGGCGTCGCACCGCCAGAGGACGTGGTGCGCGGTGTGGATCGCGCGGTGGCCGGCTTGCCGCCCGCCATGCGGGCTGAGCTGCGTCAGTTGCTGGACCTGCTTGGCAACCCTTGGGGACGCCGCTGGATCGCCGGCGTGGCCACGCCGTGGAGGCAAGCGTCGGCGGAGGACGTCGCCGCCTTTCTGCAGCGCTGGCGAGGCAGCGCGTTTCCCTTGTTGCGTAGTGGTTACCAGGCCTTGCACCAATTGCTGAACGCGGCCTGGTACGGCAATCCGGCTAGCTGGCCGGCACTGGGCTATCGGCAGCCGGCGGCGGTGATGGAGATGCTGCCGTGAGCCGCGCGACGATACCCGACCCGGTGGCGGCCGGCGTCGCCGCGGGCTGGAAGGCGCAGGACGGCGCGACCTTGCCTGATCTGGAACTGCGGGCGGATGTCGTGATTGTTGGCAGCGGGGCCGGCGGGGGCATGGCGGCCGAGCAATTGGCCGCGGCCGGGCTGGATGTATTGCTACTGGAAGAAGGTGGTTTGTACAGCTCGCGAGACTTCCGCCTGCTGGAAGCCCAGGCCTATCCTGAGCTGTATCAGGAGTCCGCCTGTCGTAAAACAGCGGACAAGGGGATTTCCATCTTGCAGGGAAAAGCTGTTGGGGGGAGCACTGTGGTGAACTGGACCAGCTCCTTCCGCACGCCGCCGGACACCTTGAACTGGTGGCGGGAGCGGCATCGGCTGGGCGGCGTCAGCGAGGAGACGATGCGGCCGTGGTTCGAGCAGGCCGAGGCGAGGCTGGGCATCGCCGACTGGCTGCCGGATCCGAATCCCAATAACGCGGTGCTGGCCCGCGGTTGCGAGGCTTTGGGCATTGCCTACAAGCGCATCCGCCGCAATGTGCGCGGTTGCTGGAATCTGGGCTATTGCGGCATGGGCTGTCCCACCAACGCCAAACAGTCGATGCTGGTGACGGCGATACCCGCCGCGCTGGAACACGGCGCCAGGCTGATCTGCCGCGCGCGGGTTGACCGCTTGCGCGCCAATGCCGGCAGGACTCGGCTGGAGGGGGTGGAAGGACGCTTTCTGGCAGCGGACGGGGTGAGCGAAACCGGACGCCGTTTCAAGGTGACGGCGGCTCAGGTGGTGCTGGCTGCCGGCGCCATCGGTTCGCCGGCCATCCTGCTGCGCAGCGGCCTGATCGATCCGGGAGGGCATACCGGGACGCGGACCTTTCTACACCCGGTGGTGTTGTCCGCGGCCTTGATGCCCGAGCCGGTAGAGCCGTTCAACGGCGCGCCGCAGACGGTGTACAGCGACCACTTCATGCATGAGCATGCTTTGGACGGCCTCTTGGGCTACAAGTTGGAAGTGCCTCCCATCCATCCCTTGCTGGCCAGCATCACTTTCCCGGGTTTCGGCGCGGCGCAGTCGGCTTTGCTGCGTCGCTTGCCGCATCTGCACGCGACGCTGGCCTTGTTGCGGGATGGTTTCCACTCGGAAAGCCGCGGCGGCCAGGTGCGTTTGCGCGGCGACGGTTCGCCGGAGCTGGACTACCCCTTGAACGAGGTGGTGTGGGAGGGCGCGCGCCGTGCCTGGTTGAGCATGGCCGAGATTCAGTTCGCGGCCGGCGCGCGGCAGGTGCTGACGGTGCACGAGCAGGCCGGCCTGGCCCGTAGCTGGAGCGAGGCTAGGACAACGATAGCGGGGCTGGCGCTCAAGCCCTTGCTGGCCAAGGTGGTCAGCGCTCATGTGATGGGTGGGCTGGCGATGTCGGGCGACGCGGATTCCGGGGTGGTGGACGAGTGGGGACGGCATTGGCAGTTGGGCAATCTGACCGTGGTGGACGGCTCCGTGTTTCCCAGCAGCGTCGGCGCCAATCCGCAGTTGTCCGTTTACGCTTTCGCGCTGCGTTCAGTGGCGGCGCTATTGCAACGCATGCGGGGTGCGGGGGGCTGAGGCAAGAAAAAAGGGACCGCGAGGTCCCTTTTTGCAGGTCGCTGCCAGGCAGCGGCGAATCAGGCGAAGTTTTTGGCGACGAAGTCCCAGTTCACCAGCTTCCAGAAGCTGTCCATATAGTTCGGGCGGCTGTTGCGGTAATCGATATAATACGCGTGCTCCCACACATCACAGGTCAGCAGCGGCTTCTTGTCGGTGGTCAGCGGGGTGGCGGCGTTGCTGGTGGATACCAGGTCCAGCGAGCCGTCGGTGTTCTTCACCAGCCAGGCCCAGCCGGAGCCGAAGGTGCCAATGGCGGTTTGGGTGAAGGCCTTCTTGAATTCGTCGTAGGAACCCCATTTGGCGTTGATGGCGTCGGCCAGCGCGCCGGTGGGCTTGCGCTCTTCGCCGGCATTGGGGGCGAAGCCCAGCCAGTAAAAGGTGTGGTTCCATACCTGGGCCGCGTTGTTGAAGATGCCGCCGGAGGATTTCTTCACGATCTCTTCCAGGGAGGCGTTTTCGAACTCGGTGCCCTTGATCAGGTTGTTCAGGTTGGTGATGTAGGTCTGATGATGCTTGCCGTAGTGGAATTCCAGGGTTTCCTTGGAAATGTGCGGGGCAAGCGCGTCCAGCGCGTACGGCAGTTCCGGCAGTTTGTGTTCCATTATGCTCTCCTTGTTGAGAAAGTAAGCCGCATAAGCGGATGCTTTAGCCGCAAGTTTACTGGATTAAGCCGTTGGTCGCCAATAGTTGACTAAAAAAGTAAAGTAAGGATGAACGCCATTGCAGTATGATGTTATTGTCATCGGGGCCGGCGCCGCCGGCCTGATGTGCGCGGCCACGGCCGGCCAGCGCGGCCGGCGCGTATTGTTGCTGGACCACGCGCGCAAGCTGGCGGAGAAGATTCGCATTTCCGGCGGCGGCCGCTGCAATTTCACTAATCTCCACGCTCGTTTCGACTGTTATCTGTCCGCCAATCCCCATTTCTGTCGCTCGGCGCTGGCGCAGTACACGCCTCAGGATTTCATCGCCATGGTGGAGCGCCACGGTATCGGCTATCACGAGAAGAAGCTGGGGCAGCTGTTCTGTGACGACGGCAGTGAGCGCATCATCGCGATGCTGGACGAAGAGTGCCGGCTGGGCGGGGTGGATAGGCGCATGGAAACGCAGATTCTGAAAGTGAGTCGAGAAGCGGACGGCTTCGCCTTGGACGCCGACGGCGGCAGTTTTCGAGCGGCCTCGCTGGTGGTGGCCACCGGCGGTTTGTCGATTCCGCAGATCGGCGCGACGCCGTTCGGCTACCAGCTGGCCGAGCAGTTCGGCCTGGAGCTGACGCCTCTGACGCCGGCCCTGGTGCCGCTGACCTTCCACGTGGAGGACGCGGAAGCGTTCGCGCCGCTGGCCGGCGTGTCGCTGGAGGTGGAGGCGCGGGCCGGCAAGGGGCGTTTCCGCGAGAACGTGTTGTTCACTCACAAGGGCGTGTCCGGGCCGGCCATCCTGCAAGTGTCGTCTTATTGGCAGCCTGGCATGACCCTGGAGCTGGATTTGCTGCCGGATGCGGACGCCGCCTCTTGGCTGGAACAAAAGGCCGGCAGCGAGCAATTGATTTCCAACGCGCTGGCGGAGTTCGGCTGGCCCAAGCGCTTCGCTGAGGCCTGGCTGGAGCGAGAGGGATGCAATAAGCGGCTGAAGGATTTATCGCCCAAGCAGCGCCTGCAGTTGGCGGAGCGGTTGCACGGCTGGCGGGTCAAGCCCAACGGCACCCAAGGCTATAAAAAGGCCGAGGTGACGCTGGGCGGGGTGTCGACCAAGGCGCTGTCGTCCAAGACCATGATGGCCAACGCGGTGCCCGGCCTGTTCTTCATTGGCGAAGTCGTCGATGTCACCGGCTGGCTGGGCGGCTACAATTTCCAGTGGGCCTGGTCGTCGGGCTATGTGGCCGGGATGCATTGCTGACTTAGAGTGGCTGATAAACCCCTGATGCTGCGTTGCGCCGCCTTGCCGTACTTCAAGTACTGCCTGCGTCGGCGCGCCTTGCCCCTGCAGTAAAACTGATTTTTGTTAGCCGCTCTTAGTCCGCCGCCAGAAACCACACGTTCTGGATCTTGCCGTCAATGATTTCATAAACGGCCGCCACCTCGAAGGGCTGCTCGGCAACGCCGCTGACGTGTTCGTGGTCGATCACCTTGTTGCCGAACTCGATGCGTTTGACCAGCTCCGCGTGCAGGCCGGGCAGGGCGAAGCGCTGGGTGGCGTAGAAATCGCCCAGAGCGGCTTTGCCGCGCAGGCTGGGTTCCGCGCCGGGCAGCCGGTACACCGTCACGTCGTCGGCGTAGACGGCGAGAAAGGGCTCCAGCTGGCGTTGGTTGTAGGCGTCGAGTTGTTGTTGGACTAGGGCGGCGGGCGTCATGGCGGTTCCTGCTGAGAGAGCTTTCGATGCTGGGGCCGCGCGGGGCGCTTGTCAACGCATGCTCAGCCAGCGGCGGTTTCGGGTTAAAATCTGGTTTTGCCTGATCCAGGCTTGCTTCATTCGCGCGGCCAGACCGCGCCATTACTCCGAGTCTACATGACTGAATCGTACGAGAATTTTGACAGCGAGATGGCGGCGATCCGCACGCCGCCTCATTCGATCGAAGCCGAGCAATCGGTGCTGGGCGGCTTGTTGCTGGACAACAGCGCCTGGGACAAGATCGCCGACGTGGTGTCCGAGGCGGACTTTTACCGCCACGACCACCGGTTGATCTACAAACATGTGGCCAAGCTGGTGGAACTGGCGCGTCCGGCCGACGTGGTCACCGTTTCCGAAAGCCTGGACAAGAACGGCGAGCTGGGCAATATCGGCGGCCTGTCCTATCTGGCCACGCTGGCGCAAAACACGCCGTCCGCCGCCAATATCCGCCGCTACGCCGAGATCGTGCGCGAGCGCTCCATCATGCGTCAGCTGGCGTTGGTGGGCACCGAGATCGCCGAGGCCGCTTACGCGCCAATGGGGCGCGACGCCTCGCAGCTGCTGGACGAGGCAGAGGGCAAGGTGTTCCAGATCGCAGAATCCACCGCCAAGGCCAAGCAGGGCTTCCTGGAGATGCCGGGCTTGCTGAAAGAAGTGGTCGAGCGCATCGACATGCTTTACAGCCGCGAGAACCCGGACGAGGTCACCGGCGTGCCTACCGGCTTCATCGATCTGGATGCCAAGACCTCCGGCCTGCAAGCGGGCGACTTGATCATCGTCGCCGGTCGTCCGTCCATGGGCAAGACCGCGTTCTCGATGAATATCGCCGAGCACGTGGCGGTGGAGCAGCATCTGCCGGTGGCGGTGTTCTCCATGGAGATGGGCGGCGCGCAGCTGGTGATGCGTATGCTGGGTTCGGTGGGGCGGCTGGATCAGCATACGCTGCGCACCGGCAAACTGGGCGACGACGACTGGCAGAAGCTGACTTACGCGATAGGCAAGCTGTCCGAGGCGCCGATGTACATCGACGAAACCGCGGCGCTAACCGCTTTGGAAGTGCGCGCGCGCGCGCGCCGGCTGGCGCGCCAGCACGGCGGCAAGCTGGGTCTGATCGTGATCGACTATTTGCAGCTGATGTCGGGTTCGGGCCGCGGTGACAACCGCACCGCCGAGTTGGGCGAGATTTCGCGCGGTCTGAAAGGCCTGGCCAAGGAGCTGCAGGTGCCGGTAATCGCGCTGTCCCAGCTGTCGCGGGCGGTGGAGCAGCGCCCCAACAAGCGGCCGATGATGTCGGACTTGCGGGAATCCGGCGCCATCGAGCAGGATGCCGACTTGATCGTCTTCATGTACCGGGAAGAGTATTACAACCCGGAGAACCAGGAAGTGAAGGGTCTGGCCGAGGCCATCATCGGCAAGCACCGTAACGGTCCTACCGGCGCGGTGCGGCTGGCCTTCGTCGGCAAGTACGCCAAGTTCGACAACGCCGCCACCTTGGGCGTCAGCGGCTGGGCAGACAGCGACTCCTAAGAACTTGCTCACGATCTGCTGTGCTTCAGCGATACGGCGTTGAAAACGACTTCGAAATGCTCATGTACCGTGTGTACACTCCGCTTTCTCAGCCGTTTTCGCCTTGTCTCGCCCTTGCTCGCGAGATCGTGAACAGTTCTGAGATGGTTCTGAGACTGAGCATACGAGAGATACCGATGAGCTTTTTCGACAAGCATGTATTCATTTGCTGCAATCAGCGCGCCGGCTGCGAGGATTGCTGCAACAATCATGGTTCCAGCGAACTGTTGGGCTACATGAAGGACAAGGTCAAGGCGCTGGGCCTGGCCGGCGAGGGCAAGATCCGCGTCAACAAGGCCGGCTGTCTTGGGCGTTGCGACGACGGCCCGGTGATGGTGGTGTACCCGGAAGAGACTTGGTACACCTTCGTCGATAAGGAAGACATCGACGAAATTGTCGCCGAGCATATGGTGGGCGGGCGCGTGGTGGAAAGGTTGAAGATCTGATGTTGAAGGCAATGAACAAGCAAGTGGTGGCCGGTCCGGCCGGGGGCCTGGAAACCATCGTGGTGGCTGCACAGGGTGAGACGCGCGGTGTCGCGGTCATCTGCCATCCTAACCCGCTGCAGGGCGGCACTAACACCAACAAGGTGGTGCAGACCGCGGCCAAGGCCTTGTCGCAGCTGGGCTATGTCTGCTATTGCCCGAATCTGCGCGGCGTGGGCGATAGCGAAGGGCAGCACGATTACGGTATCGGCGAAGTGGAGGATGTCATTGCGGTGGTGGATCATGCTCGCCGCGAGCAGGGTAATCTTCCCTTGGCGTTGGCGGGTTTTTCCTTTGGCGGCTTTGTCGCCGCGCGCACCCGCGCGCGCATTGAGGCAGATAAATTACTGCTGATGGGCGTGGCGGTGGGTAAGTACGAGACGCCTACGCCGGAGGTGCCGGCCGACACGCTGGTGATTCACGGTGAGGAGGATGAGGTGATTCCGCTGGCTGCGGTGATGGATTGGGCCCGGCCGCAAGGCTTGCCGGTTGTGGTGTTTCCCGGTGCGGGCCATTTCTTCCATGGCCGGCTGGTGCAGCTGGCGCAAACGATTCAACGCTGCTGGTAAGGCGTCGCCTGACTCTGGCGCAAAAAAACCGGTCATCCATGCGATGGCCGGTTTTTTTTATCAGCGGTGCAGTTCGCCCGCGGCTTCTGGCTGGTAGGTGACTTCCAGCACCTTCAGGCGGATGCTGCCGGCCGGCGTTGGCCAGTCGATGCTTTGGTCAACGGACAAACCCAGCAAGGCGGCGCCAATGGGTGCCAGCACCGAGATCTTGCCCTGTTCGCTGTCTGCTTCGCGGGGGTAGACCAGGGTCAGGGTTTTTTCCTGGGCGTCGTCCAGCTTGACCCGCGCGCAGCTGTTCATGGTGATGATGCCGGCGGGCATGGCGGAGGGCTCCACCACATCGGCGCGCTCCAGCTCGGCTTCCAGCGCGGCCGCGGTGGGGTGGCCGCTCTCGCAATCCTCCAGCAGCGCGGCGAGGCGCTCATAGTCCAAAGAGGACACCGTGATGGCCGGGCTTGTCGACATATGCAACTCCTTCAGATAGACAAAGGGCACCGCAGGGTGCCCGATGATTTAGTGCGCGAAAAGCGTGTGTGCCAATGATATCGCTTGTAACCGCATGTAACAAGGCTTGGCGGCTCAATCGCCAGGAATACTAGGCTTTGGGCCGGGCTTGTAATGCGGCGTAAGAGCCTGTTTGCAATCTGCTGTATGTCGGCGATACGGCGTTGAAATCCCCTTCAAAATGCTCATGTACTGTGTGTGCATTCCGCTTTCTCAGCCATTTCCGCCTTGTATCGCCCTTGCCTGCGAGATCGTAAACAGGCTCTAAGCGTTCAGCCCAACAGCGACAGCGCCGCGCGGGGGCCGATATTGGCCTGTGCCTGGGCGGCGAGGCCTGTCTGGCCAAGGATTTGCTTGGCGGCCAGTTGCGCCGTGGCGGCGGCGAAGTCGGTGTCGCTGATACGGCTATTGGCGGCGGCGGTGTTGACCGAGGCGGTTTGCAGGTTGTTGATGCTGGCCTCGAAACGGTTGCTGATCGAGCCCAGGGTGCTGCGGGTATTGGCCAAGGTGTTCAGATCGGTGTTAGTGCTTTGCTGCGCGGCCAGCGCGCCGGCCTGGGTGCTGATGTCTATGGTGCCGGTGGCGTTCAGATTGGCGTTGTAGCTGTTCAAGCCACCGCTGGCCGGCGCGGCGGCCAGATTGACGCCGGATATGTTCACTTGGTTGTCCGCGCTGCCGTTGGGGCCCACCTGAAAGGTGGTGGTGGCGTTGCTGTTCAGCAAAGGGGTGCCGTTGAATTCGGTGCTTTGCACAATGGCGGAATTGGCCTGGGTCAGTTGGTCGACTTGCTGCTGCAACGCCTGACGATTGCTGGGGCTGAGCGCGCCGTTGCCGGCCTGAATCGCCAGTTCTTGGATTTGCTGGGTGTTGCTTTGTAGCTGGTTGAGAGCGCCGTCGGCGGTCTGAGCCAGCGAGATGCCGTCGTTGGCGTTGTTGATCGCTTGATTGTTGCCGTTGATCTGGGCTAGCAGCGCTTCCGAGATGGCGGCGTTGGCCGGGTTGTTGGCGGCGTTGTTGGTGGTTTTGCTGGCCGAGAGTTGGGCCAGCAGCTTGTCTTTGGCTTTCTGGGTCTGGTTCAGCTGGTTCTGCCCCTGCAGCGCGCTCAGATTGCTATTGATGGTCAGTGCCATGGCCGGCTCCCGCTGGATGTGGTTTCACTTCTTCAGTGTAAGAAAGCGCGTGGGGCAGGGCAAGCCGGGTTTCGGGTAAATTCGCGTCGCGACGGATGGCGCGGGCATGGGCGTGAAAAAGCCCGGCGGCGCCGGGCTGATGATTGAGCATTTCTTTTATTTGCCGGGCTTGGGCGGCGTGCCGGCGGACTGAGTCAGGATTTCGTAGCCGCTGTCGGTGACCAGCACGGTATGCTCCCACTGCGCCGACAGGCTGCGGTCCTTGGTGACCACGGTCCAGCCGTCGCCGAGCATGCGCAGGTGGCGTTTGCCTTGGTTGATCATCGGCTCGATGGTGAAGATCATGCCGGCCTGCAATTCCAGCCCGGTGCCGGGGCGGCCGTAGTGCAGTACTTGCGGCTCTTCGTGGAATTTTGTGCCGATGCCGTGGCCGCAGAATTCCTGCACCACGCTGTAACCGGAGTTTTCCGCGTGCTGCTGGATGGCGTAGCCGATGTCGCCCAGCGTGGCGCCCGGCTTGACCTTGTCGATGCCGCGCCACATGCATTCATAGGTGACGCGGGACAGGCGGCGGGCATGTTCGCTGACGTTGCCCACGTGGTACATGCGGCTGGTGTCGCCGTGGTAGCCGTCCTTGATCACGGTGACGTCCAGATTCATGATGTCGCCGCTTTTCAGGGGCTTGTCGTTCGGGATGCCATGGCAAATCACGTGGTTGACCGAGGTGCACACCGATTTGGGATACGGATTGTGGCCGTCCGGCGCGTAGTTCAGCGGCGCCGGGATCGCGCCCTGCACATTGACGATGTAGTCGTGGCAGAGCTTGTCGATGGCTTCGGTGGTGACGCCGGGCTTGATGAAGGGGGTGATGTAGTCGAGGACTTCCGACGCCAGGCGGCCGGCAATCCGCATCTTTTCGATGTCTTGGGCGGTTTTTAGTTGGATGCTCATGGGATTCTGGTGATGTGCGTGTCTGCGGCTAATGAGACGTATTCTAGCAAAAACGCCCCCGGCCCGGCAGTGCTTGTCGGGCCGGGGGCGCGTTGGCGTTCAAATCAGGCGCATCTTGAACTGCTTGCCCTTGATCTTGCAGGCGGACAAGCGCTCCAGCGCTTGCTCGGCGATGGCGCGGTCCAGCGCCACGAAGCTGGCGAATTCAAAGATATTGATCTTGCCTATCTGGGCGCCGGCAAAGCCGGCGTCGCCGGTCAGCGCGCCGAGGATGTCGCCGGGACGCAGCTTTTCACGCTTGCCGCCGGCGATCTCCAGCGTGACCATGGGCGGCAGGAGTGGACCGCCAGGGGCCGGGGTCAGCTGGTCCAGCTTGGCCCAGGTCAGCGGCGCCTGCTGATAGCTTTCAATCAGCGCCAGCCGCTTGTCGTCGTTGTCGGCGGCCAAGGTCAGCGCCAGGCCCATCGACTCGCCGCGGCCGGTGCGGCCGATGCGATGGATGTGGATTTCCGGGTCGTGGGTGACGTCGACGTTGATTACCAAGTCCAGTTCCTTGATGTCCAGGCCGCGCGCGGCCACGTCGGTGGCCACCAGCACGGTGGCGCTCTTGTTGGCGAAGCGCAGCAGGATCTGGTCGCGCTCGCGCTGCTCCAGGTCGCCGTACAGCGCCAGCGCGCTGAAGCCTCGTGCCTGCAAGTCGCGAACCAGCTCTTTGCAGCGTTCCTTGGTGTTGCAGAAGGCCAGCGCGGAAGTCGGACGCAGGTGTTGCAGAATAGTGGTGACGGTTTCCAGCCGCTGTTCCGGCTTGATCTTGTAGAACCATTGTTCAATGCGCTCGCCGCCGTGCAGCGACTCCACGTGGATTTCCTGCGGGCGGCGCATGAATTGCGCGCTGATCTTGCGGATGTCTTCCGGGTAGGTGGCGGAGAACATCAAGGTTTGGCGCTGGCGCGGGCAGGCGCGGACGATGCCGACGATTTCCTCGATAAAGCCCATGTCCACCATGCGGTCGGCCTCGTCCAGCACCAGGGTGCCGACGCCGGACAAATTCAGCGAGCCGCGGAAGAGGTGGTCCTGCAGCCGGCCAGGGGTGCCCACCACGATGTGGGCGCCATGCTCCAGCGAGCCGATCTGCGGACCCATCGGGCTGCCGCCGGTCAGGGTCACTACTTTGACATTGTCTATGCTGCGCGCCAGCCGACGGATTTCCTGCGCCACTTGGTCGGCCAGTTCGCGGGTAGGGCAGAGCACTAGTGCCTGCACGCCAAACCAGCGCGGATTCAGTCGCGCGAGGATGCCCAGCCCAAAAGCCGCCGTTTTGCCGCTGCCGGTCTTGGCCTGCGCGATCAGGTCTTGGCCGTCCAGGATCGCCGGCAGGCTGGCGGCCTGGATGGCGGTCATGCTGTGGTAGCCCAGGCTGTCCAGATTGGACAATAGGGCGGCGGGCAGGGGCAGGATAGAGAAAGCGGCTTTTTTCACAATGACTTGGCGTATTACGGTATCGGGCTGCGAGTGTAACAGGCCGGCGGCCAACGGCCAAATCGGATGTCCGCCGCCGGCGCCGTTCAGACTGTGAAGCGCGATACCGATTCCGTCAGCCGTTGCGCCAATTGCTCCAGTTGCTCGGCGGCGTTCACGGTTTGCCCGATTTCTTGGTCGTTGGTTTGAGCCATCTCCGCGATGGCGTCGATGCTGCCGGTCACGGATTGGCTGGCGGCGCGCTGTTGTTCGGTGACGGCGACGATCTGGCGCAGGCCCTGGCGCACCTCGGCTACGGACTGGTTGGCGGCGTCCAGCACGCTGGACACGCTGTCGGCGGACTGGCGGCTGGCGGTCAGCGAGGACAGGCCGGCGTTGACCGCGGCGCGCACCGCGTCGGTTTTCTGGTTCAGCGCGTCGGTCACTGCGTCGATCTCGCTGGCGGAACGGGCCGATTTCTCCGCCAGCTTGCGCACCTCGTCGGCGACCACAGCGAAACCGCGGCCTTGCTCGCCGGCGCGCGCGGCCTCAATCGCCGCGTTCAGCGCCAGCAGATTGGTCTGTTCGGCGATTTCGCGCACTTCCTTGGTCATATTTGTGATGCTGGAGGTGGAACTGGCCAGTTCGGTTTCCGCCTGAGCCATCAACCGCACCGCTTGCTCCACCTGGCTGATTTCGCGTTGAAGCTGGCTGAGGCTGGAGCGGCCGTCCTCGGAGCGTTGCAGGCTCTGGTCGGCCTCGGTGCTGACATCCTCCGCCTTGCCGGCGATTTCACCGATATGGCTGGCCAGTTGCTCCACCGCGTCGGCCGCGGATTGGGATTGACGGTTTTGCCTGTGAGAACTTTCCGCCAGGTGGGCGGCGCCGTCGGCCAACTGGCGCGAGGACTGCGACACCGCGCCGGCGGAAGCGCCTACATGGCGCACCAGCTCCGCGATGGCGGCCAGCATCTGGTTGAAGCGTTGCGCGGTATCGCCGATTTCGTCGCGGCTGCGCACCGGCAGCCGCCGCGTGAGATCGCCTTCGCCCTGAGCCAGCTCCGCGAGGCCGGTCGACATCGCCTGCAAGGGCCGGGTGACGAGGCGGCGAGCCAGCAGGAACACCACCGCCATCAGGGGGAGCGAGGCCAGGATGGCGAACAGAATGCTTTGATCGCGAAAACGGCTGACCGAGGCGTAGGGTTTTTCCAGTGAGATGCGCATGCTGACCACGCCCAGCGGCGTCTTGTCCGCCACCTGGTGGCACATCATGCAGTTCTTGCCCAAGTAGTTGCGCGACGCCAACGCAGGGTAGACCACGCGCAGGTGTTCGCCCAGCGCCGGGGTGGATTCGATCTGGATATGGGGCTTGCCGTCGCGCAAGGCCTGTTGTTCCACCGTGTCGCCGCTCAGGCTTTTGTCGCCGGCGTTGCCGGGGCCGAACTGCTTGCTGACGGCCTGGCCGCGGATCACGCGCAGGTCGCGCACCGCGGAGAGTTCCTTGATCTGGTCCAGAAAAACGTCGCGCTGGCCCACGGTGCCGGTAATCATCATGCCGGTGAGTCCGGCCATGGTCATTTCGTTCATGCTGTGGGCCAGGTCTTGCGCCTGCTCCACCGCGATGTCGCGGCTGACGCTGGTTTCCCAGGCAATCAGCCCGCTCCAGGCCAGGACCAGGCAGCACCATACCGCCATGGTCAGTTTCAGCCAGATCGGCCAATCGGAAAATTTGCGCATGCGTGTGCGGACGGCGGGTCCGTTCTCCTGGTGTGTTTGTAGAATCGCGCGATTGCCGCTATAGGTTTATTGAAATGGGTCGCAGCGCGATGGTAGTGATTTGATGACGTAGGAATGTTGGTTTAAATCAAACTTATAGTTAAAACGATTAGGCTTGGGTTTGAGGCGGTTTTCTGTGAAAATCCCGCCCTCGCCGCAGTTGGGCATCTTCATCACCATGGATTTCAAGGAGCGCAGTATATGGGTGACACAAGCGGACGCCGCGTAGCCATCATCGGCGGCGGACCGGCCGGCCTGGCCGCCGCCGAGCAACTGGCGGCGGCGGGCGTGCGGGTCGATGTCTACGACGCGATGCCGTCGGTCGGCCGCAAATTCCTGCTGGCCGGCGTGGGCGGCATGAACATCACCCATTCCGAACCCCACGCCAGCTTTGTGCAGCGCTACGGCGCGCGCAGCGCCGAGCTGCGGCCGATGCTGGACGTATTCAACGGCGAACATGTGCGGGCCTGGGTGCACGGCCTGGGGATAGAAACCTTCATCGGCAGTTCCGGAAAGGTGTTTCCCAAGGAGATGAAGGCGGCGCCGCTGCTGCGTTCCTGGCTGACGCGTTTGCGCGAGGCGGGGGTGAGCTTTCATGTGCGTCACCGTTTTCTGGGCTGGGACGAGCGCGGCCGCCTGCGCCTGTCGGCGCCGGACGGCGAGCGCTTGGCCGAAGCCGACGCCGTGGTGTTGGCCATGGGCGGCGGAAGCTGGCGCAAGCTGGGGTCGGACGGAAGCTGGGCGGCGATGCTGCGCGAGCGTGGCGTGGAGGTGTCCAAGTTACAGCCGTCCAATTGCGGTTTCGACGCCGGCTGGAGCGAGTATTTCGCTGACAAATTCGCCGGCGCGCCGTTGAAGTCGGTGACCTTGCAGTTCCATCCGGCCGTCGGCCACCCGTTCAGCCGCCGCGGCGAATTCGTCGTCACCGCCGGCGGCGTGGAAGGCAATCTGATCTACGCCTGCTCCGGCGCCATCCGCGATGAAATCGCGCGCAGCGGCGCGGCCTTGTGCTATCTGGATCTGATGCCGGATTGGAGCTTGCAGCGCATCCTGGGCGAAGTGGCGCGGCCGCGTGGTTCGCGCTCGATGTCCAGCCATTTGCAAAGCCGGCTGGGCTTGAAGGGCGTGCGCATGGGCTTGTTGCGCGAATGCCTGGACAAGGAGGTTTTCAACGACCCGGCCAAGCTGGCCGAGGGCATCAAGGCGCTGCCGCTGCGCCTGTTGGCGCCGAGGCCGCTGGATGAGGCGATCAGCACAGCGGGCGGCGTGACTTTCGGCGCGTTGGACCAGAACCTGATGTTGCAGGCGATGCCGGGCGTGTTCTGCGCCGGCGAGATGCTGGACTGGGAAGCACCCACCGGCGGTTATTTGCTGACCGCCTGCTTTTCCACCGGACGCGCCGCCGCGGGCGGCGTGCTGCGCTGGATGAGGCAGGGCTGAGGCCTGTTGCGTCCACGCCAGCGCAATAGGCGGCGACTGCGTGTTTCTACGGAGCGTTGCCTGCATTTTTTTTGCAAGCCTCTATACTGGATAGTGTCGCGCGGAACGCGCGGCCACGTCGTTGTCGAGAAAGCCGCCCACTGCATGATTGTCATGATGCGAAGGCGAACGCCTGAGGAGAACAGCGCGATGAAGCTTGACGATTTCAACCAGGTGGCCGATCTGATCGGCCTGAAAAAACGCTCACGCGAAGCGGTGTGGCTGATGGAGGTGGAGGGCATGACCGGTTACTTCGCGGCTCAGCAAATGGACATCAGCGAATCCACCGTGTCCCGCGCGCACAGCCGATTCCGCCGCGCGCTGCAAAAAATCAACTCGCTGGCGGGCCATCTGCCCTTGTAAAGCTCGCCGTCACGGCGGCGACGAAGCCCGGTCTTGGCCGGGCTTCGTCGCGTTCGGGCTGTTCCTTGTGCCGGGAGGCGTTGGCGACGCTGCCTCCGTTCACCACATCTGGATATACTGACGCGCAGTCTTCCCCTCCTAAGGAGAGCTTCATGGCTTTGCGTCACGGCGTCGATTTCGACAAGGCTCAAGCCCTGCACCGGCAGGAGCAGGCGATGTTTTCCGAGCGGCGTCCGCGTTCGCGGCAGCTATCCGCCGCCGGCGGCGAGCATTTGCTGTTCGGCGCGCCATTGCATTGGATGGCGGATTGGTCCACCCCGTTCAATCTCTATGTGGAAGAGGCTCGGGGCGCACGGCTGCGCGACGTGGACGGCCATGAATATCTGGATTTTTGTCTGGGCGACACCGGCGCGATGTTCGGCCATTCGCCGGAGCCGGTGGCGCGCGCCATCGCTGATCAGGCCGCGCGCGGTTTGACCGCGATGCTGCCGTCGCCGGATGCGGTGTGGGTGGCGGAGGAACTGGCGCGACGCTTCGGTCTGTCGCACTGGCAATTCGCCCTCAGCGCCAGTGATGCCAATCGCTTCGCGCTGCGCTGGCTGCGCGCCGCCAGCGGCCGGGACCGGATCATCGTGTTCAACGGCTGTTACCACGGCACGGTGGACGACGCCTTCGTCGATCTGATCGACGGCCGGCCAAGGCGGCGAGCCAGTTTGCTGGGGCAGACGCATGATCCGGCCGCGTATACCCGAGTAGTGGAGTTCAACGACCTGGAGGCGTTGGATCGGGCTCTGAGCGACGAGCGGGTGGCCTGCGTGCTGGCCGAGCCGGTGATGACCAATATCGGCATGGTGTTGCCGGAGCCTGGCTTCTGGAGCGCGGCGCAGGATTTGATCCGCCGCTACGGCAGTTATCTGCTACTGGATGAAACCCATACCATCAGCAGCGGGCCGGGCGGTTACTGCGCGGCTTACGGCTTGAAGCCGGACGCGCTGGTGCTGGGCAAGCCGCTGGGGGGCGGGCTGCCGTGCGCGGTCTATGGGTTCAGCGCGGAACTGGCGGAGCGGGCGCAGCGCGCAAAGCGCTCCGCCGCGCCCGGTCATTCCGGCATCGGCACCACGCTGAGCGGCAATATGCTGGCCGCGGCGGCGATGCGCGCCAATCTGGCCGAGGTGATGAGCGACGCCGCCTACCAGCGGATGTTCGCGTTGGCTCAGCATCTGGCGGACGGTTTGCAGGACTGGATAGAGCGCTGGCGGCTGCCGTGGTGCGTGAGCCGCGTCGGCGCGCGCTGCGAGTTCCAGTTTTCCCCGCGCCCGCCGCGCAACGGCGGCGAGGCGGGCGCGATGCAGGATGAGGCGCTGGAGCGGGTGATTCATCTCTACCTGCTCAACCGCGGTTTCCTGATCACCCCTTTCCACAATATGTTGTTGCTGTGTCCGGACACCGAATTTGCCGACGTTGATCGCCTGCTGGAGGCCTTGGACGGTTTTGCCGGCGAGGTGGTTTAGAGTCGCTGGAACACCTCGCTGAGACGCAGCGGCAAGGCGCGCTTTTGAGCGCGCCTGTCTAAAATCCCGCCGACGCGCAGCAGATCATAAACAGGCTCTTAGCGCGCGGCTTGCTGGCGAATGGCCAGCAAGGCCTGATTGCGCAAGGTTTTCAGCAGGCTGAGTTGCTCCGGCGCGATGGCCAACGATCCCGCTTGGCGGCGGTCGCCGTAGAGTATGCCCAGCTTGCGTTTGTCCAAGGACAGCGGCAGTAAGACGAAGGTGTGGGCCACGCTCATTTGGCGATACCAGGCCGGGATGTGCTGGGCGATGGCCGGCGCGTCGATGTCGTCTATCAGCATGTCGGCGTTGCGCTCCAGCGCCTTGCGGAACAGGCTGTCGCCGCTATCGATGTCGGCCCGTAGCGCCGGCAGCAGCAATTCCACCTTTTCGCCGAAACCGAAGCGGGCTTGCAGCGGCAGGTCGGTCCCGCTGCGCGCGCAGATCAGCGCGTGGTCGAAGCCCAGGCCGCGGTACATGGTTTCCAGAATGATGCGCAGCAGGTCATTGAGTTTGTAATCGCCCAGCAGGGTGTTGGTGATGTCCTGAACGCCGGCGGAGCCGGCCGTGGCTTGCAGCCGGGTGGGGTCCGGCGCCGTTGGCGGAGGCGCGCTGGCGGCGGGCGGCGGCGCGCTCTTGTTGAGTCTGGCCTGGCGCAAGGCCTGTGAACGCGGCCCCTGGCCGGCCTCCGGCCCCAGCTCCGCCAGATAGGCGGATAGCAGGGTCTGCGCCTGCGCCAGCTGCTGCTCCAGGGGCGCCCACTCCAGCGCCAGCGCCCGGCTGTAGCGTTGCAGCAGCTTGCGGCTGGCGTCGGCTTGATCAATGCCGCTCTGAGTCAGCTGGCAAACCAGTTCTCGGCACAGCGAACTTAAGGCCTTCATCCGCATCTCGCTGGTTTGCGGCTGACGCACCGCGCCGGCCGGCATCGGCTCCATGCCGGTCAGAATCCGTTCCGGGAAGCGCCAGAGCGCGGCGGTGGCGGCGCCCAGGTCGGCGTAATCGGCGCCCAGCGTCTGGTGCGCGGCTTGGTCGACGCCGGCGCCGGCGTCGATCAGCATTTGGATTTGCCGGTATTCGTCGCGGAAATAATTGACGCACAGCAGTTCGCCCAAGTTTTGCAGCATGCCGCAAATCAAGGCCTCTTCCGCCTCGCGCACGCCGCAGGCCGACGCCAGCGAGCGGGCCAGCAGGCCGGTGAACAGGGTCTTGATCGCCACGTCGCGGATCTCGTCGGCATGGGCGCGGTTGTGTAGGTGTTCGAATAGCAGCAGGCTGAGCGCCAGATTGCGTATGGTGTCGAAGCCGAGGATCACGATGGCGCGGGAAATGGTGCTGACCGCGCCGCCGTACTGGCTGAAATTGGCGGAATTCACCACCTTCAGCAGTTTATTGGTCAGCGACACGTCTTTGAGGATGGCGCTGGACAGCGCTTGCAGGCGCTCGCTGTCGGCGTTGTTGCTCTTGTTGATGGCGGCGATGGCCTGGGACAGCGCCGGAAAGTCCGGCGCGTGGCGCATGCGTTGCAGCAGGTGGTCCAGCGCGGCGCGGCCGCCTTCCTGGCGATTAAAGCGCTGATGGCGGGCCAGCCAGTCTTGCAGGCCGGCCAGCGCGCGGCGGCAGGCGCCGGCGTCGGCCGCCGGGTCGCGCAGCGCGGCCAGCCATTGCTCCAATTCCGGGTCGCACTCTCGTTCCGGCGCGCTGGCGCTGATTAGCCAGCGCAGCAATTGCTCGGCCTGCAGCAGTTCCTGACGCAAGCGTTCCGGGCTCAACGCTTGGCAGGCGTGCTCGCCTAGCAGCGCGACGCGTTGATGGATGTCGGCCAACACGGTTTCGGGGTAGAGCCGCCCAAGGCATTTCCCGCTGGCGTGCAGGTGGATCAGCGGTTCCAGGATGTCGCACGCCAGGCCGATGCGTTCGGCCAGCGGCAGCGCCTGCAGCGTTTTCAGGCGCAAGGGCTGTAGCGTGTCCTGTCGGTAGACGGCGTAGTGTTTGCCGTCGAGGCGGACTTGTCCCTGCCAGGCTTGCAGCAAGGGATGGCGGAAGGCCGGGCGCGGCGGCGTGTCCGGCAACTCCGACTTGGACTCCATCAACGCCAGAGCCTCGCCGTCGCGGCTGGCCAGCAGCACCGACAAGCCATCCGGGCAGTTCAGCGTGGCGACGATTTGGTATTCCGGCTCTGCGGCGGCGCACATCGCTGTCTCCGTGCGGCTTGCGTATTTGTACTAATGTAGACAGTTATTGAGGCGCGAGCCGAAGATTCCACCGCGTTTGGCTAGGTATTCTTATTGCCCTTTGGACTAATTTTTGATTTGCTAAGAGCATATTGATATATCCAATCGGTTTTGATGCGCCGATGGGCTTTCGGTAGATTTGAACGCATCTACAGGATGGGCAGGAAGCATGGACATCGGTCATCAGAGGCTGACTCACCTCAAACAGTTGGAAGCGGAGTCGATTCACATCATTCGCGAAGTGGCCGCGGAATTCGAAAACCCGGTGATGCTGTATTCGATAGGCAAGGATTCGGCGGTGATGCTGCATCTGGCCAAGAAGGCTTTTGCGCCGGGCAAGCCGCCGTTCCCCTTGATGCACGTGGACACCACCTGGAAGTTCAAGGAAATGATCGCGCTGCGCGACAAGCAGGCGCGCGAATACGGCTGGGACCTGATCGTCCACGTCAACCAGGAGGGGGTGGACGCCGGCATCAACCCGTTCACCGCCGGCAGCGCCAAGCACACCGACGTGATGAAGACCGAGGGCCTGAAGCAGGCCTTGAACAAATACGGCTTCGATGCGGCTTTCGGCGGCGCGCGCCGCGACGAGGAAAAGAGCCGCGCTAAAGAGCGGGTCTACTCCTTCCGCGACCGCAATCACCGCTGGGACCCGAAGAACCAGCGCC
Source organism: Chromobacterium sp. IRSSSOUMB001 (assembly GCF_023507765.1). Taxonomy (NCBI): domain Bacteria; kingdom Pseudomonadati; phylum Pseudomonadota; class Betaproteobacteria; order Neisseriales; family Chromobacteriaceae; genus Chromobacterium; species Chromobacterium sp. IRSSSOUMB001. The sequence goes on along the minus strand of NZ_JALCYU010000008.1, from coordinate 111,244 downwards.
CGGAGCTTTGGAACATCTACAACAGCAAGATAGACAAGGGCGAGAGCATACGGGTGTTTCCGCTGTCCAACTGGACCGAGCTGGACATCTGGCAATACATCTTCCTGGAAAATATCGAGATCGTGCCGCTGTACTTCGCCGCCGAACGGCCGGTGATAGAGCGCGACGGCACGCTGATCATGATAGATGATGAGCGGATACTGGAATATCTGAGTCCGGAGGAGAAGGCCGGCATTGAAACCAGACAGGTGCGCTTCCGTACCCTGGGCTGTTATCCGCTGACCGGCGCGGTGGAGTCCCAGGCGGCCACGCTGCCGGACATCATCCAGGAGATGCTGCTGACCCGCACCTCCGAGCGCCAGGGCCGGGTGATAGACCACGACAGCGCCGGCTCGATGGAAAAGAAAAAGATGGAAGGATATTTCTGATGACCCACCAATCCGATCTGATCGCCGGCGATATTCTGGAATACCTGCGCCAGCACGAAAACAAGGATCTGCTGCGCTTCATCACCTGCGGTAATGTCGACGACGGCAAATCAACCCTGATCGGCCGGCTGCTGCATGACTCCAAACTGATTTTCGAGGATCAACTGGCGGCGATAGAGCGAGACTCCAAGAAGTACAACACCACCGACCAGGACATCGACCTGGCCTTGCTGGTGGACGGCTTGCAAGCGGAGCGGGAGCAGGGCATTACCATCGACGTGGCTTATCGCTATTTCAGTACCGACAAGCGCAAATTCATCATTGCCGACTGCCCGGGCCACGAGCAGTACACCCGCAATATGGCCACCGGCGCGTCCACCAGCAATCTGGCCATCATCTTGATCGACGCGAGGCGCGGGGTGCAGACTCAGACCCGCCGCCACAGCTTCATTGTCAGCCTGTTGGGCATTCGTCATGTGATTGTGGCGGTGAACAAGATGGACCTGGTGGATTACGACCCGGCGGTGTTCGAGCGTATTCGCGATGAGTACCTGGCCTTTGCCGAGGGCCTGGAGATCCCGGACATCCGCTTCGTGCCGATTTCCGCGCTGCGCGGCGACAATGTGGTTAGCCGCGGCGAGGGCGCGCCCTGGTATCAGGGGCCGACGCTCATGCAGCTGCTGGAAACGGTGGAAGTGAGCAGCGACGTGGCGCTGGAAGCCTTCCGTCTTCCGGTGCAGTACGTGAACCGGCCCAATCTGGACTTCCGCGGCTTCTGCGGCACCATCGCCGCCGGCGAGATCCGTCCCGGCGACGAAGTGCTGGCGCTGCCGTCCGGCCGTCGCAGCAAGGTCAAGGCGCTGGTGGCCTACGAGGGCGAGCTGGCCGCGGCCGGCGCCGGAGAGGCGATCACGCTGACGCTTGAGGACGAGATCGACGTGTCGCGCGGCGATATGATCGTGCGCGCAGATCAAGCGCCGCCGGCGGTGACCGGCAGCCTGGACGCGCACTTGGTGTGGATGCAGGACGCGCCGCTGCGCGCCGGCAAGGAGTATGGTTTCAAGCTGGCCGGCAAATTCGTCACCGGCCGCGTGGAGGCCATCCTGCACCAGGTGGACGTCAACACGCTGGAGCAGAGACCGTCGGAGGCGCTGCATCTGAACGAGATCGCGCTGTGCCGCATCAGTCTGAACGCGCCGGCGGTGATAGACGCCTACGCGGCCTGTCGCGGCACCGGCAGCTTCATCGTGATAGACCGCTTGAGCAACGCCACCGCCGGCGCCGGCATGATCACGGAGGCCAGGGCGGAGCAGGCTGCCGCGCCGCAGGACGAATTGCAGCGGCTGCGCGCCTTTGAGCTGGAGTTGAACGCGCTGGTGCGCAAATACTTCCCGCACTGGGAGGCCAAGGACATCGGCCAGCTGTTTCCGCGTTGAGCTAGTGTCATGTAGCAGTGGACAGCCCTCCGTTCCACGGCGGGCTGTCCGTTTTTCGACCTGTTGTTGCAGGAATCGGCCACGCCGGTTTACAGCCGGCGGCGGTCTGCCTACAATCCGGCAGCTTCAATTGGCGCGTTGTATCCGCTGCGGTTTTCGCAGCGGCGTGGTTCTGTTTCGTCCCGTCTGCTTAGGCAGCCGCGGTCCACTCGGTTTCCCCCTCCGTCTTTCGCTTGAAGCGCCGGCAGCGCCGTCCGCGGCGCTGTCGCATCGACTGTAATCCACATAGAAAAGATAAAACATGACGTTTGCGCTGAAACACATCGCAGGCGCAACCGCTGCCATCTTGCTGGCAGGCCCGGTTGCAGCCAAGGATTTCACTGTCGCCGTGATCTACGATCAGGCAGGCAAGTTCGACAAGAGCTTCAATGAAGCGGCATTCAACGGCGCCGAACGTTTCAAGAAAGAATTCCACATCAACTACCGCGAAGGCCAGGTCAGCAACGACGCTCAGAAAGAGCAGATGCTGCGCAATATGGCGCGCAAGGGCGCCGACCTGGTGGTGGCGGTGGGCTTCGCCTACACCCAGTCCATCGAGACCGTGGCCAAGGAGTTCCCCAAGGTGAAGTTCACCCTGGTGGATTCTGTGGCCAAGGGCCCGAATGTGCAGAGCATCGCCTTCAAGGAGCAGGAAGGCTCCTTCCTGGTGGGCATGGCCGCCGCGCTCAAGTCCAAGAGCGGCAAGGTGGGCTATCTGGGCGGCATGGACGTGCCGCTGATCCGCGCCTTCGGCTGCGGCTACGCCCAGGGCGCCAAGTACGCCAACCCCAAGGCGGTGGTGATGCAGAACATGATAGGCACCACCCATGCCGCCTTCAACGACCCGGCGCGCGGCGGCGAACTGGCCAAGAGCCAGTTCGATCGCGGTGTGGACGTGGTGTTCGCCGCGGCGGCGCTGTCCAATATGGGCGTGATCCAGGCGGCCAAGGGCGCGAAGAAGTTCTACATCGGCGTGGACAGCAACCAGAACTATCTGCAGCCGGGCGTGGTGCTCACCTCCATGGTCAAGCGCGTGGACAACGCGGTGTACGAAACCATGCGCGACGCCAAGAACGGCGCGTGGAAGCCGGACGTCAAGCTGATGGGCCTGAAGGAAAACGGTGTGGACTGGGCGCTGGACCAGTACAACCGTTCGTTGATCACGCCTGAGATGGAGAAGAAGATTCTGCAGGCGCGCAAGGACATCGTCAGCGGCAAGATCAAGGTGGTGGATTACCGCGCCGCCAATCGCTGCCCGGTGAACTGATTCGTCGGGGCTGCGCTAGGCGCGGCGACGTGAAAACGGGCAAGACCATCTGGTCTTGCCCGTTTTTCTTTGCCAAAGTGAATTTATTCGAAACAGTTTGCGATTTTTAGGGTTGAATCCGCTGCGCGGATGATGACTCAGGGCCGGTTCCGCCCGGCGAACGGAAAGGGGAATTTGCTCGGCCAAATTCCCCTTTACCCCAAAGGCCGCCCTGCAAGCCTGGCCTACGGCTTCCCGCCGGGGCCCGTCAGGCCCGAGGTGCGGCTGAACTCGCACCGCGCTAACGTCGCGGTGCTCGAACAAGCAGCCGCTTAAGACCTCGGGCCTGCCACCCGACGGCAGGCTTGAAGGGGTTCTAGGCACGTCGGGTACGTGGCTTCTTGCGCACCTAACAAGGTTTCAACATGCTAAAAAGGATTGTGAGCAGGCTCTCAGATCCCCAGCGTCGCGCCACCGTCCACGTACAAATTATGCAGCGTAATGTGGCGCGCCTGATCCGACAGCAGGAACAGCGCGGCATTGGCCACATCCTGCGGCGTGGCGATGCGGCGCAGCGGGATGCCGGTGCGGTACTGCTCCAGCGAGCCTTGCAGGATGGCCGGCGGGATGGCGTCGTCGCTCCACAGCTGGCGCTGCATCGCGGTGTCGGTGGAGCCGGGCGACACGATGTTGCAGCGCACGCCGAACTCGGCCAGCTCCAGGCCCAAGCATTTGCTGAACTGGGTGGTGGCGGCCTTGGACGCGGCGTAGGCCGCCATCTGGGTGCGCGGCACTTCGGCGGCGTTGGAGCCGACAGTGACGATGCCGCCCCGGCGGCGCGCCTGCATGCGCCGCGCCACCGCACGGCTGAGGAAGAACACGCCGTGGGTGTTGACGGCGAAGCTCTGCAGCCAGTCCTCGTCGCTGAGTTGCTCCACCGTGCCCAGGCGCAGCACGCCGGCGACATTGGCCAACATGTCGATGGTGCCGATCTCGTCCTCGATGCGCGCCACCGCCTGTTCCACCGACGCGCCGTCGCGGATGTCCAGCGGCAGCGGAATGATGCGGCCGTCGGCGTGAGCCGGCGCGTGCAGCGCCAGCTGCTGCAGGCCGTCGGCGCGCAGGTCCAGGGCCGCCACGCGGCAGCCCTGGTCCGCCAGGGAGCGCGCCAGCGCCGCGCCTATGCCCTGGGCCGCGCCGCTGACCACGGCCAGCCGGCCGTGGAATTCCGGATAGCTGGCGCTCATGCGGCCACCCTGTCCAGCTGGCGCGCCAGCAGCGCCTGCCAGGCGTTGACGCTGGGTTGCTGCGCCAGCTCGATGAAGTCGATTTCCGCGCCCAGCGCGCGCCACTGTTCCAGCAAACTCATCAGGCGGATGGAGTCCAGACCCCAGTCCAGCAGATTGTCGTCCAGGCCGATGTCGCTGGCCGGCTGTTGCAACAGCTCGGCGACGGCGGCGCGCAGCGCTTCAGCGCTAGGCGCGGCGCTGGTCGGAGCGGCCAGTTGATTCAGCAGGCGCTGGCTGTCCAGTGTCACGCCGCAGCGCTGGGCGACGTATTCCAGCGCCATCGCGTGGCGTTCGGCGGAGAAGTCGGCCAGGCCATCGGCGACGAAGAAGGGCTGGATGTCGTACATGAAGGCGTCCAGCGCGGTGCTCATGCAGCCGATGTGGGCGTAGATGCCGCATATGATCAGCTGATCGCGCCCTTGTTGGCGCAGCAGGTTGAGGAAGGGCGAGCGCTGGAAGGCGCTGTAGCGCCACTTGGTCAGCACGGTGTCGTCGTCGGCCGGGCTCAGGCTGGCCACGATGGGGTGGCGTTCCGGGCGCGCCGGCAGGCCGGGGCCCCACATATCGTTGAGCAGGCCGCGGTCGTTGTCGGCTTGTTCCGCCGGCTGGGCGGTGTAGAACACGGGGATGTTGAGCTCGCGGCAGCGCGCGCGGATGGCGGCGATATTGCGCAGCGCGGTGGCCACAGGCTCGGCCTCTCGATCATAGAAATCCAGGAAGTATTCCTGCATGTCGTGGATCAGCAGCGCGGCGCGCTGCGGCGCCACCGTCCAGTTGACGCGGTTGTCCGGCAGTTGGGACGGGATGGCGTAGGGGGCGATGCGGGGAATGCTCATGCTTGTGACCTTTGGGTGGGCTGTGCGGCCAGTTTCTGTTCCAGCATCTGGCGCAGGGTTTTCTTGCTGACTTTGCCGACGCTGGTTTGCGGCAGGGTGTCGACCAGCTCCAGCCGGTCCGGAATCTTGTAGGCGGCGAGGCCGCGCTCGCGCAGGAAGGCCGCCACTTGGGGCAGGCGGATCGCCTGTTGCTCGCGTGGGATGATGAAGGCGCAGGAACGCTCGCCCAGATAGGGGTCGCTCATCGCCACGATGGCGACGTCGCGCACCAGCGGGTGGGCCAATAGGTGGTTTTCCACTTCCTCGGCCGATATCTTTTCGCCGCCGCGGTTGATCTGATCCTTGGCGCGGCCTTCCACCGTCAGATAGCCGTCGGCGTTCATGCTCACCAGGTCGCCGGTGCGGTAGAAACCGTCGGCGGTGAAAGCGCGCTGATTGTGGTCGGCGGCGCGCCAGTAGCCGCGGATGGTATAGGGGCCGCGCGTCAGCAGATGGCCGACCTCGCCCGGCGCCACAGGCTGGTCCTCGTCATCGACGATGCGCACTTCGTCGTCTGCGCTGATTGGCCTGCCCTGGGTGTGTAGCACCCGTTCCGGGCCGTCGTCGAGCCGGGTGTAGTTGACCAGGCCTTCCGCCATGCCGAACACCTGTTGCAGCTTGCAGCCCAGCGCAGGCTCGACGCGGGCGGCGAGCTCGGGGCCGAACTTGGCGCCGCCCACTTGCAGCAGGCGCAGGCTGGCCAGCTTGCCCGGCTGCTTGGCGGCGGCGTCCAGCCACAGCGGCACCAGCGGAGGCACCAACGCGGCGATGGTGACGGACTCGGCCTCGATCAGCTCGAAGGATTCGTCGACGCTGGGGCCGGAGGCCAGCACCACGGTGCCCCCGGCGTGGAACACGCCGAAGCTGCCGGGCGAACTCATCGGGAAGTTGTGGCCGGCCGGCAGTACGCACAGGTAGACGCTGTCGCGGCTCAAGCCGCAGATTTCGGCGCTGGCGGCGAAGCTGTACAGATAGTCGTCATGGGTGCGCGGAATCAGCTTGGGCACGCCGGTGCTGCCGCCGGAAAGCTGGAAGAAGGCCAGGCCGCTGGCGTCCGGCTCCGCGGGCAGCGGCTGGTCCATCAGGTAGAGGCTGTTGAGCGGGGTGTAGTCGCCGGCGTCGCCGGCCACGATCACGTGTTGCAGCGAGGGCGCCAGCGGCAGCAGCTCGGCCACCAGCGCGCGGTAGTCGAAGCCGCCGTGCTGGTCGGCGCAGATGTAGACCGCGGCGTCGGTGTGCTGGCAGAAGTAAGATACCTCGGCGCGGCGATGCGCCGGCAGCGCGAACACCGGCAGCATGCCGAGACGGAACAGCGCGAAAGCGACGATGAAGAACTCGGCGCAGTTAGGCAACTGCACCACGGCGCGCTGGCCGGGGCGCAGGCCGCGGGCATACAGGCCGGCGGCCAGGCGTTCGGCGTAGAGCTTGAGTTCGCGGTAGTTCAGCCGCTGCTTGCCGGCCACCAGGGCCAGTTTTTCCGGCTGTTGCTCGGCCTGGGCCGCCAGCATGGAAAACAGGGTCTGGCTCTGCCAATAGCCGGCCTCGCGGTAGCGGCGGGCAAAGTCTTCCGGCCAAGGGGTCCAGTCTAGTTGTTGCTCGCTCATGCCGCCTCCGCCAAGTCTGCCAGGCCCATCGCGCGCAGCATGGTGCGGAACTTGGCAGCGGTTTCAGCCAGTTCGCTTTCAGGCAGCGAGCCGGTGACGATGCCGGCGCCGGCGAACAGACGCAGCGTGCGCTCGGAGATTTCGGCGCAGCGGATGGTGACCGCCCATTCGCCGTCGCCGTTGCCGTCGCACCAGCCCACCATGCCGGTGAAGAAGCCGCGGTCGAAGGGTTCGATCTCGCGGATCAGCTTGCGGGCCGGGTCTGCCGGGAAGCCGCATACCGCCGGGGTGGGGTGCAGCGCGCGGGCCAACTCGAAGGAGCCCACGGTCGGGTCGATAAGTTCGCCGCTGATGCGGGTGGACAGGTGCCACATGGTGGCGGTAGACACCAGGGACGGGCCGGCCGGCACTTGCAGATTGCGGCAATACGGCGCCAAGGCCTCGACCACGGCGTCGATCACCAGCTTGTGTTCGTACAAGTCCTTGCCGGATTCCAGCAGAGCGTCGGCGCGGCGGCGGTCTTCAGTCGAGTCCGGACTGCGCGCGGCGGAGCCGGCCAGCGGATTGGTGATCACTTGCCGGCCGTAGCGCGCCAGCAGCAGCTCAGGGCTGGCGCCCATTAGCGCCCGGCGCGGCGCGTCGTCCGCGCTCAGTTGCACCGCGAAGGTGTAGCCGTGCTGGTTCTGGCTGGCCAGATTGAGCAGCAATTGACGCTGATCTATGGCTTGTTGGGCGGAAAGTTCTAAGGTGCGCGACAGTACCACCTTGTCCAGCGCGCCGCTGCCGATGCGGGCCAGCGCGTCGCTGACGCCTTGGCAGTAAGCGGCCGGCGCCGGCTGCGGGGTCAATTGGCAATCGGCCTGCAAAGGTTGGCGCAGAGCGCTGCGCTGTTCCTGTTTCAGCGCGTCGGCGCGGCGCACGCGCCGCGGCACGAACAACCAGGGTTGTTGTTCCGGCATGAAGGGAATGGCGCCGACCACTACGGCCTGGGCCGGGTCCGGCTGGGAAGCCAGCGCGGCGGCGATGGCGGCGCTGGGGTCGGTGTCTGTAATGACTTGCTGGATGCCTTCGGCTAGCAGAGTGTGGCATGGCGAGGCGAAGAAGAAGGCGGAATCGGCCTGGTAGGCGGCCAACAGATTGTGTTCGCCGCTATAGGCTGGGTCGAGTGAGGTTTGGTTCATCGCTATTCCTGAGTCCACTGGGTAGGTGGGGGAGGGCTCGTCTGAGCGTCGATGGCGAATATAAATGATAATCGTTATCCATTGCAATACGGTGATATTGCGTGCAGATGATATTGATTCCACATTTTTTCTCTAGGACTTTGCTGGACAGGGACTAGGCTTAGGGCATTACCGCCAATGCTTTTGTCAATTTTTGGTTGCTGTGTGAAGGGGTTGGGGACGCTAGGGGGGGGGTGAAGGCAGCTTATGCGGAGGTGGAAGAGGGTGCCTCATGCCGGTGGATTGGACTAATTTTGGTAAAAACGCAATTGACAATCATTCTCAATAAAAATATCGTAGCCGCCAATTGAACCGCTTGCATGGCAGGCGCAGGATGGAGAATGACAATGTATTCCGAAGGCAGCGACAGCATGGATGGCGTTCCCGATAGTGCGCAGGCGGCGGAGCCGATGGGTTTGCGGCGTTTACCCTCGCCGCGCGAACTGATGGCCGACGCGATGGCGGACGATAGAGCGCGGGAGACGGTGACGCGCGGCCGTCGCGCGGCCCAGGCGGCATTGACCGGAACCGGCTCTCAGCGCCTGCTGTTGTTGCGTTTGCCGCTGCCGGCGTTGTTGGAGCAGGCTGGACAGTTGGGCGCATGGCAGTCGAAAGAGGAAGGCTGGAGCGTGTTGGTTCAGCCTCTTGCCGGCGCGGCGAGCGGGCGCGGAAGGCAGGCGTTGTTGGAGCAAAGAAGGGCTTATCTGCAATGTTTGGCCGCGGGCGTTCCCTTGGCGCATGTCTTGATTCAACTCAATGAGATGGCGTATCTGAGCGATCTAGTCAGCGCGGTGTTGCTGCCGCCAACCGTGATCGAGAGCCAGATTCACCGCGAACTGGCATCGGCTCTGCCTTGCCCGGTGCTGCTGGAGCCTGGCGACGCAGACAAGCTGCAGATCGCGCGCGACGCTCGCCAGGCGGTGGCCGCCAGCCATCGATTCCCGATGCTGTTGATCGAGGGGCGGGTGGGCCTGGTGGAAAGCGCCGGCAATCCGGACGGCGCGGTGCTGTTGGGGCCGGGCATGGCGGCGGGAGACACCCCGCACTTACTGGCCTTCGACGACGCTCCGGAACGCGGCGAAGACTGGGCACCGGCTTGCGGCGGCCTGACGCTGACCGCGTCCAGCGTGGCAGCGGCGCAGCGGCGTTTTGAGCGCTGGAGAATGTATGATCTGTTGGCCGCGGCCGGCTGAGTAGAGCCTGTTCACGGTCTCGCGAGCTAAGCCGCGACAAGGCCAAAACGGCTTAAAAAGCAGAGTGTACATACGCTGCATGGGCATTTTGAAGACGTTTTCAACGCCGTATCGCCGACGCGTAGCAGATCGTAAACAAGCGCTTAGCGGCTACTGCTTAAACAATCGCGTCCACTGCCCTTGGCGTGGTAAAGCGCTTCGTCGGCGCGCGCGTAGCAACTGGCGATGTCGTCGTCTGGCCGCAGTTCAGTCAGCCCGATCGAGCAGGTGTAGCCCAGTTCCGGCTTGGCCGCCAGCGGACGGTCCCGCCGTGCGGCGGCGAGAATCCGCTCACAGCATTGTTCCGCCTCAAGCAGCGAGGTTTGCGGCAGCAAGAGCATGAATTCCTCGCCGCCCAAACGCCCAAAGCCGTCTCTTTGCCGTAGCTGAGCGCGCACGGTCTGGACGAAGCCGCAGATCACCTGATCGCCGGCTGGATGGCCCTCCAGGTCGTTGATGCGTTTGAAGTGGTCCAGGTCGAGGATGGCGAGGCAGACCGGCGCGGAGTGCTCACGCCTTTGCTGCAGCAACAGTTGGAGCAACTGCATCAAATGGGTGCGGTTGCTGATTCCGGTCATTGGGTCGGTTTGTGCGGCGCGCAAGGCCACATCGCGGGCTTGGCGCAGCTCGCGTTTGTCGGCCCGCAGCTCGGTGATGTCGCTGGCTTGGCACAGCATCCAGCCGTCCGCGCTCATCGTTTCCGTCATCCACATCCATCGGCCGTCGCATAAATCAGCCTCGAAAGCGCGATAAGGCAGCTTGCCGCGGCGCGAACAGGCGGAGCGCAACCAGGTTTCGATATCGTCGGTTTCTATCCGCGAGCCTTGTTTCTGCAGGTAGTTTCGTCGCATCAGTTCCGCCCAGCTCAGGCATTCCTCCTGGGTCAGGAAGAAGCTTTGGCGGAAGGCGGTGTTGGCGTAGCGCAGCATGTCGTATTGGTCGAACAGCGCGACCAGGGCCGCGCTGTCGTCCAGCATGGCAAGCAGTTTGATGCAGAGGGCGTCCGTCATGAAGGTGGGCTACTCGAGCGTGTTTCAGTGAGTATCGTACCCGCTTGCCGTGCTTGCCAAGGCGCACGCTATGCGTCACAACATGGCGAAGGCCGCCATGCCCACCAGCGCGCCGGTAGTGCCCAGAATCGTCTCCATCAGCGACCAGGTTTTCAGGGTCTGAGCCTCGTTGGCGCCGGTGAATTTACCGAATAGCCAGAAGCCGGAGTCGTTGACGTGGCTGAGTACGATGGAGCCCCCGGCGATACAGATGGACAGCGCGGCCAGCTGGGCGCTGGACAAGCCCATGGTCTCGATGGCCGGCAGCACCAGTCCCACCGTGGTCAGGCAGGCGACAGTGGCGGATCCTTGAATGATTCTGACCGCGGCCGCCAGCGCGAAGCAGGCGACGGCGATGGGCAGGCCGGCGCCGATCAGCGCGTTGCCCAGCGCCGGCCCCACACCGGAATCCACCAATACCTGTTTAAATACCCCGCCGGCGCCGGTCACCAGCAGAATGATGCCGGCCGGTTGCAACGCGGCGTTGCAGATGCGCATGACCTGTTCCGCGTCCATGCCGCGACGAACAGCCAGGCCATAGATGGCGATCAGGCAGGCGGCCAGGATGGCGCTGAACGGATGGCCGATGAACTGCAGCCAATGGAAGACGGCCGAGCCCGGCGTCGCCAGATGGCTGCCCAGGGTTTTGCAGGCCACCATGACTAGCGGAAATAGCACCAACGTCAGGCTGAAGGCGAAGGAGGGCATGCGGTCGCGCTCCAGCGTCGGCTCGCTGATGTCGTCCGGCAGGGCCAGGCTGACGTGCCGGCTGATGAAGCTGCCGAACAGCGGGCCGGCCAGCAACATGCCGGGAATCGCCGCGGCCAGCCCGATGACGATCATCCAGCCGAAGTCGGCCTGCATCTGCGAGGCCAGCAGCATGGGGGTGGGGCCGGGTAGCAGGAAGGCCGCCGAGGCTGCCACGCCGGCGAATAGCGGCACAGCCAGCTTGACCACATTGCCGCCGGTGCGGCGGGCCACTGCGAACACCACGCCGATGAGCAGCACGATGGCGACGTCGAAGAACAGCGGCAGTGCGCAGACCAGTCCGGCCACGCCCAGTGCGTAGTGCGCGCGCCGTTCGCCAAAGCGGCTCAAGAGCCGGCCGGCGATCTGATCGAGCGCTCCGGTTTCATGCAGTATCTTGCCGAACATCGCTCCCAGAGCCACCACCACGGCGAGGAAGCCTAGGGTTCCTGCCATGCCTTTTTGCATGGTGTCGGCGATTTTTTCCACCGGCATGCCTGAGGCCACGCCGGCCCCGATTGAGACGAGCATCAGCGCGATGAACGCATGCAAACGAGCCTTCATCACCAGCAACAACAGCAGGGCGACCGAGCCCAGCGCGGTCAATACTAGGGTTGCAATGGACATGTCAGCGCTCCTGGCGGGACTGGATCAGGCGCAGCGCGCCGGCGACGACGCTGTTCAGCTCGGGGCGGATGTCCAGAGTGTGGACATCGGTTTCGTCTGGCCCAGGCTCCTCCAGAGCGGCAAATTGAGAGGCCAGCATGTCGGCTTTTTGAAAATGGCCTTGCCTGGCTTGCAGACGTTGCAGGATCAGCTCGAAATCGCCTTTCAAATAGAGGAAGGACAACTGCGGGTTGCCGGCGCGCAGCTGGTCGCGGTAACGCCGTTTCAGCGCGGAGCACACGATGATGGACAGCGCGTTGCTGCGTTGCATGGCGTAGGCGGCGTCGCTGAGCGCGCTGAGCCAGGGGTGGCGATCGGCGTCATCCAGCGGCGTTCCTGCGGCCATTTTGTCGATATTGGCGCGAGGATGCAGGAAGTCGCCGTCCAGCACAGCGCATGTCAGGCGCTGGGACAGTTGCGCGGCGAGCGCGGATTTGCCGCAGCCGGAAACGCCCATCAGCACGTAAACCTGATGTGGTGTGGAATTCATGAAGCCACTCCAATGAGTTGTTGAATTGTTTTAAGGCAGATCGTATTTGTTACCGGTAACATTATGCCGATAACAATATGTCGGCTTTGCTGCGCGCAGGCAAGCGTTTTGAGCGCCGGCCTTGACTCGGCTGCGGCGCTTTGGAGTTTTTGTCTTGATAAATAAAGGTTTTCTTGAGGGGCGAGTGTCGTATTCCGGCACCCGGCCTAGACGCTGCCGCCCAGGCTCAGGGTGTAACCCAGGTCAACAACGGGGTCAGCGTAACGCTGGCCGTGAATGCGGCCTAGCAAGCGTTGCGCCGCCAGCCGGCCAATCGCTTCGCGCGGCGTGACCACGCTGGCCAGCCGCGGATGCAAGGCGGAGCCGATATCCAAGGCGTTGAAGCCGGCGACGGCGATACGCTGCGGCACGGCCATGCCCATGGCCTGGGCTTCCAGCAAGGCGCCGGCGGCGATGTCGTCGTTGGTGCAGAACACGCCGTCCAGGTCCGGCGCGGCGGCCATGGCTTGGCGCAACATCTCGCCGCCTAGCTGAAAGCTGGAGTGTTGCTCGGTCTGTATCTCCAGCGGAACCAGTCCGGCTTGTTCCATTGCCGTCCGATAGCCGGCGGCGCGCAGTCGGGTGCGGCGGTCGAGGCGGGCGGCCAGGTAGGCGATGCGTCGCTTGCCGCGAGCGATCATGGCTCGGGTCATGTCTTCGGCGGCGGCCTGATGGTCCAGGCCCACAGCCAGGTCAATGGGCTGGGACGGCAGTTCCATCACCTCCACCACCGGAATCGCCGCCACTTGCAGCATGCGCAAGGTGCGCTCCGAGTGGAGGGTTTCACACAGAATCAGCCCATCCACCTGGAAGGACAGCAACTGCTCCACTTGCCGGGTTTCCTGTTCGACGTCGTAGCAGTAATGACCGTACAGCGTATGGTAGCCGGCTTCGCGGGTGACGGATTCGACGCCGTGAACCAGGTTGGAGAACACTTGATTGGACATCGACGGCAACAATACGCCGATGGCGCGGCTCTTGGCGCGGGCCAGCAGGTCCGGCACCCGGTTTGGGATATAACCCAATTGCTCCATCGCGCCGGAGATGCGCTGGCCGGTGGCGTCCGATACCAGGCTGGCGTTGCGTAAGTAACGGCTGACCGTCATTTTGGAAGTGCCTACCCGGTCTGCGATGTCCTGCAGCGACGGGCGCCTTGGCTTATCGCTCATGGCACGGGTCCGGCGAGGCGGAAGCGGCGGCTTCCAGAGATAGGGCGAACGGCGCGAAACAGGTCATGCGGACATCGGCTCCCATGGCGGCGTGGTGAGTCAGGCAAGCCGCGATTGTAGACCGATTTCCGTCAAATGAGCTATGGCTAGTGGATGACCGTGACCGTAGAGCCAAGTTTTTTGGCATAAAACCGCGTTTCGGCGCCGGCGACGCGGGGTTTAATCGGCCGGCAAGCCCAATAAGCGACGCAGATTGTTGATCACCTGCTGACGTTTTGCCTGCTCTTGCTGGTAGTCGCGGTCGGCGGCGGCGATGTCCGCCGAGCAGTGTGGGCAACAGGTTTCGTCGGGATGGATGTATTGCTGGCATTGCCGGCACAGCGCCAGCTTGGCCGGCGGCTTGCCTTCGCGCGGCGCGGTTTTGCCCTTGTTTTTCCAAGTCAGCGCGATGACTTGGCCGCTGCGGCTGATTCGGCTGACCTCCTGGCCGCTGGCGATGTCTTCGGTGATCAAGTCGAATCGCCCAACGGCGAAGGAGGCGGGCGCGGCGTCCTGCAGCTTGACGATGCGCTCGCGCAGGCCCTGTTTTTCCAGCTCCAGCGCGCGGTAATGACAGTAGGGGTTGTTGCCGGGCTTGCCCAGCAGGGAGTGAGAGGTCCAGGTGCACCCGCCTCGGCAGATGTCGTTGTAGTAGCAGCCGCGGCAATAGCCCCACAGATCCTCCACCGAGCGCAGGCGGCCAAAGTGGATGCCCTCGCTGTGGTGCCAGATGTCGTCCAGGCTCATATCGCGAACATTTCCGCCGGAAAAGCCGACGGTGGCCAGCGATGGACAGCCCTTGACGGTGCCGTCCGCCTCCAGCGCCAGCACGGTCTGGCCGGCGGCGCAGCCGCTCCAGTGAACCCGCTCGTCGCCAAATCCGCGCCACAGGCGCTCGTACGGGCCGTAGTATCCGATATTGTTGCCCACATTCATCAGCAGGCCGCGCTCCACGCCTTCGCGGTAAAGGCGCGCCAGCAAGGGCATCAGTTCCAGCAGTTGGTAGGGTTGCAGTAGCAGCTCGTCATTGTCCACCGCATTGCCCATCGCCACCGTCAACTGGATCTGCCAGTGGGTGGCGCCCAGTTCGATGATCTGGTCCATCAGCGCCGGCAAGTCCGGCATGGTGGCCGCGCCGATCTGGGTATTGACGCTGACGGCGAGGCCGGCCGCCTTGGCGCGGCGCAAGGCGTCCACCGCCTTGTCGAAAGCGCCCGGCACATTGCGTACCTTGTCGTGCAAGGGCGCAAGGCCGTCCAGCGATACGCCGACGCCGTTGAGGCCGGCGTCTATCGCCTGTTGCAGGCGGGCCGGGTTCAGATTTCGGCCGCCGGTCTGAATCGCGCAATACATCCCGTGGCCTCGGATGGCGCGGATCAATTGGGTCCAGTCCTTGCGCAGATAGGCTTCGCCGCCGATCAGGGTGATCTCGCGCGTGCCCAGCGCCGCCAGCGCGTTTATGACCTCCAGGCATTCGGCGGTGGATAGCTCGTTGGGGCGGCGGTGGCCGGCGCGGGAGCCGCAGTGCAGGCATTTCAGGTCGCAGGCCAGCGTGATTTCCCAAACCACGTGCACCGGGACGTAACGCTTGAAGTCTTCGTCGTCCAGATAACGGGCGGGACGGACGGCGGGGCGGTCATCGAGCATGAGCGGGTCCTTGGAAGGGGGCGAGGAGCGTCCGCTGGACGCCCCTGGACTTTGAACTGCTTAGAACCTGTTTACGATCTGCTACGCATGGTGAAACGTGGCTTGGCAAGTGCAACTTCAAAATGCTCATGTACCGTGTGTACACGCCGCTTGCTCCGCCGTTTTCGCCTTGCCTCACCTTGGCTCGCGAGATCAAAAACATGCTCTTAGCTTGCGTCGCCGTTCAATGCCGGCCTTCTAGGCGGGCGATTTCCGCATGCAGCTGTTTCAGCGCGGCTTCGATATTGTCGTGCTGCTTCAGTTGCTCCTCCGCCTGGCCGGCCAGCGACTTCATCTGCGCCAGATTGTCGCTGGCGCGTGATTGTTGCAGCGCGGCGGCGTATAGCGGAATGGGGTGGGGGTAGGGCTTGCTGCCTGAGCGCGGCTCCGGATGCACGACCGGGGCCTCGGTCACGATGGCGTGCGCCACGGTATGCCAAGCGTTCTGGTAGAAGAAGCGGTAGCTGGCGTGGCCGTCCTGCCAGTCCTGATCGAGGATGCCTTGCAGGTGGAAGGTTTCGGCGATCTGGCTATTGGGCGAACTGGGGCTGCCGTCCAGCGACAGCACGATGTGGTGCTCGGCGGACGGGTCCAGTTTTGCTTGGCTGTAATGGCCCCAGACATTGGCCTGGAATTGCAGCGGCGGGCTGACGCTTTGGAAAATGCTGGCGTGGCCGCTGACCTTTTTCTGCGGCGTGTTGACCAGCAGGTCCAGGGTCAGGACCGGTGCGCCCAGCACCGGGGCGGAAACGATGTAACGGGTATGGAACAATCCTGTTGCTGACATGGAGCACTCCTTGGCGGATGGGGGAGAGACGGCGCTAGCCTATTTGCGTTCCAGCTTGGCGATTTCCGATTTCAGCGCGTCCAGTTCCTTGCGCAGTTGCGGCTGAGCGTCCAATTGCTGGCGGGCGTAGGAGGCCAGCGTTTTCATGTGGGCCAGGTCGCCGCTGGCGATGGCGCTTTGAATCGGCACGCCGTACAGCGCATTGATGGGCGGGTTGGGAAGAATCACCGGTCCGGGTTCCAGCGGCAACGGGAAATAGCGCGATTTCAGTTCCGGGTTGAGCTTGGCCGGCGCGTTTTCCACTTCCACCCACGCGGAACCGTTCAGATAGCTGTAATTGGCCACGCCCTGTTTCCAGTCCTGGCTCAGAACCAAGTGCAGTTTGAAGTTGATCGTGTTGCCGCCGTGGCCTTGGGCGGTAATCAAGATGCGGCCTTCGCTGGGCGGCATCACCGTCAGGTAGGTGTAGTCGCCGTGAACGTGGGAGTGAACGTCCAGCGGCGGATTGGTGGCCTGGGTGATGTGGGCGTCGCCGGTGACGGCGCTGCGCGGCGGCGCGACCAGCAGGTTCAGCGTAAGCCGTTGCGCGCCGTCCTTGCCGGTGCCGATGAGGTAGCTGACGGGAAACAAGCCGATATCGGTTTGCGCGGTGTCTGACATAAAACCTCCGGAGAGTTAGGTGATGTTCCTGCCTGGCGAGCCGAGCGGGCTCGCTGGATCGCGAGAGTGTTCTTAGCGTCGTTCCAGGCGGGAGATTTCCTGCTTCAACTGATCGACGGCGGCGTGCAGATCGCCGTATTGGCGCAAGTGCTGTTCGCCTTGTTCCAGCAGAGTTTTCATCTGCGCCAGATTGCCTTCCGCAATCGCTTGGTGGATGGCGACGCCGTAAGGCAGGGTTTGGTGCGAGGGAAGATGGCTCATGAGTCGACCTGTTCCTTAGCGCTGATTAACGAGATGACGGACGGAAGAGAGCGGGCCGCCCGCAAAGGGCTGCCGGACAATGCTTGGCAGTGTTTATCGGTGTAGCAGTTGGGGGCGGAGACAAACTGGACTTAAGGTCAGTTTTTATGAAGAACAAATACTTAAGTGGAAGTACCGAGCCGCGCTAACGCAGCCCGGAGCAAGGAAGAGAGGCTTAAAACCGATTGGAGGGGCGAGCCAGATAGAACCACTCCTGGCCGCTTGGCGATTGAGGGTTGGGGAAGACGATGCGACCGTCGTCTATGGCCGTCACCGGGCTGCCGTCGGCGCGCCAGCCTATGAGTTCGCCTCTGCTCACCGGATCGAAGCTGGTCCAGTCGCGGGCGAAACGGTCGCCATCGTCAAGTTTGTCCACCACTTCATACAGGCTCAGCGCTTCCAGAGGAGCCGGCGTGGGGGGCGGCGCGTCCACCATGCCCAGATGGGCCAGCGTATTGACAATGGCTTGGTAGGCGACATCCGGCGCGGCGGGGTCGTCGTGTTGGCCGCATTCCAGCGTTAGCGCCCAGCCGCCTTGTTGGCGCATGTATTCGGTGGTGCCCACGCCGTAGCGGGCATCGCCGCCGGCCGTCTTGCCGCGGCGGCTCACGCCCAGGGCGTAAGTGGACAGCCAGCCGTCCACTGCGCGGGCCACGCTCAGCCGCTGCGCCAGAGCCTCTTCCCGCGCGGCCAGGGCGAAGGGTTCGAGCTCGCCGGCGTTGTCGCGCGGGCCGAGGAAGACGAAAGGCTGGCCGCGGGACTGGAAGGAATGCAGGTCCAGCAAAACCTCATGTTCCGACAGCAAGGGGCACAGCCAGTTGGCGACGTGATCTTCGAAATCGTCCGGCGCGTTGCTGGGCGAGAGATTGCGGTTCAGGTTGCGCTCGCCGCCGCGCTGACCTAGCTGGAAAGCCAGCAGATTGACCACCGGAACCAGGGTCAGCCGGCCGGCGCGGAGCGCCAGCGCGCCTTGTTCCAGTTCGGCCATCACGCGACGGATGGCCAGCGCGCCGCAAACCTCGTTGCCGTGCACGGCGCCGGTGACGATCAGGCGCGGGCCGGCCCGCAAACTCTGGTAACGGTGGCTGGCGAAATGGGTGGGCCAGGCCGGGTTTATTTGAGCCATACGTCCTCGAAGTCAAAAGAGCCATTGGGATTCATCACGAAACCCTGCACATTGTTGCGCATTGGAATGTAAATGCGCGAATGGGCCATGGTGATCCAGGGGCGTTCGTATTTGAAAATTTCCTGGGCTTTCAAATAATACTGAGTGCGTTGCTTCTGCTCGGTGGCCTGCCGGCCGAGCAGCAGAAGCTTATCGAACTCCTGATTGCAGAAGCGCTGACCGCCCTTGCTGACGCTGCAGGACAGGGCGTTCCAGAGGAAGTCGTCCGGATCGCCGGAGTTGCTGGTCAGGCCCGACATATAGACATCGTGTTCGCCGGCGGCGGCGCGTTTCAGGTACTCGCCCCATTCGTAGGACCGAATATTGGCCTTGACGCCTATCTTGGCCCAGTCCTGCTGGATCATCTGCGCCATCAGTTTGCCGTTGGGATTGGTGGGCCGCTGCACCGGCAGCGCCCATAAATCCAGGGTGAAGCCGTTGGGGTAGCCGGCTTGGGCCAGCAGCGCCTTGGCCTTGGCCGGGTTGTATTCATTACGGGTTTTGGGGTTCCAGCTCCAGGTGGACGGCGGATAGGGGTTGACCGCCTGAGTGGCGCCGCCCTTGGGGAACATCGCCTTGAACAGGGCATCGCGGTTGATGGCGATGTCCAGCGCCACGCGCACTTCGCGTTTGGCGAACTGCGGTCGTTTCAGATTGTAGGCCAGGTAGGAAATATTGCTGGCGCCGGTGGCGGCGATCTTGATGTTCTTGTCGGTGTTCAAGGTGTCCAGATCGGACTCGCGCACCGCCGCGGCCACTTGGCATTCTCCCGCCTTTAGCTTCTGGATGCGTACTTGCGGGTCAGTGACGATGGCGAAGATCAGGCTGCGGGTTTTTTGCGGCGCGCCCCAGTATTGAGGATTGGCCTCATAGCGCACGGTCGAATCCTTGGCGTAGCTCTTGAAGCGGTAGGGGCCGGTGCCGATGGGCAGCAGGTTGATCTGCGCGGGCTTGCCGGCCTGTAGCAGCTGCTGGGCGTATTCAGCCGACTGCATGCCGGCGAAGCCCATCGCGAAGAACGTCAGGAAGGTGGCGTTGCGCTCCTTCAGCCGGATCTTGACGGTGTGAGGATCCAGCTTTTGTACCGAGGCTATCAGCTTGACCAGGCCGTAGCCGTCCGGGCCGGTCAGCGGGGTCTTGAACGCCTGATTGAACGGCAGGTCCGGCCGGATCCAACGGTTGACGGTGAAAACCACGTCGTCGGCGGAGAAGTCGCGGCTGGGCTTGAAATACTCTGTGTGATGGAATTTGACGCCGCGGCGCAGTTTGAAGGTGTATTCCTGCCCGTCCGCCGACACGCTCCAGCTTTCCGCCAGCCCTGGGCGCAGCGCCACGCCGCCGCGCTTGAATTCGGTCAGCCCCTGGAAGACGGGCTTGACGATGTTGTAAGTGGAGGCGGTGTCCCACATCGCGGGGTCGAAGCCTTCCGGCGAGGCTTCCGCGCAAAAGACCAGCGGCTTGGCCGCCAGCGCGGCGGCAGGCAAAGCGCCGGCCAGCAACAGGGAAAGGGAGAGGATCGATTTTGTCATTTACGCTATCCTGAATTCTTGTTCGCGGCATGCGAATTGTCCGTCATCTACCGCTGTCGGTCCAAGACCTTGGCAATTGGTTCCCGGCGCGGGCCGGCTTCGCGGTTTCGACGGACTTTGCGAGGGGACGGTGATGGGGGGATCGAGAGTGCTTGTCGTGGGCGCCGGCGTAGTTGGCCTGTGCAGCGCATGGCGGCTGGCGCGGGCGGGCTGGCCGGTCACGGTGTTGGAGCGGCGCGGCGAGGCGGCGGCCGGCGCCAGCCACGCCAACGGCGGTCAGCTAAGCTATAGCTATGTCGCGCCGCTGGCCGATGCGGGCGTGCCGGCCAAGGCGCTGGCCTGGTTGTTGAGCGCGGATGCGCCGATGCGTTTGCGTCTACGTTGGGACGCGGCCCAATGGCAGTGGTTGTGGCGCTTTTATCGCGCTTGCAACCGTAAAGCCAATAGCGCCGGTAGTGCTCAGTTGTGGCGTTTGGCGCAAGAAAGCCGCGTGTTGCTTGAAGGGCTGCGCGAGGAGGGGTTGGGCGACTTTGCCTGGCGGCGCAACGGCAAGCTGGTACTGTACCGCGGCGCGGCGGCGCTGGAGCATGCGCGTCAAGGCGTGGCGGCGATGAGCGAGCTGGGTGCGTGCCAGCAACTGCTGGATACGGATGCTTGCCATGATTTGGAGCCGGCCTTGGCCGGACTAAGCGGGCCGATAGCCGGCGGCGTGCATACCCCTGACGAGGAAGTGGCGGATTGTCGGCTGTTCTGCCTGGCCATGCAGCGGCGGATGCTTGAGGAAGGCCTGGATGTCGAGTTCCGCTTTGGTCGGGAAGTTAGCGGTTTCGAAATGGCTCAGGGGCGAGTGCGGCAAGTCTTGCTGTCCGATGAGGTCTTGCCCTGCCTGCATCTGGTGCTGGCCGCCGGCGTCGGCGGCGCGGCGTTGGCGCGCAAGCTGGGCCTGCGGCTGCCGCTCTATCCGCTGAAGGGTTACAGCCTGGACATGCCCGCGGGAGAGTGTTTGCCGGTTCTAAGCGTCACAGACTTCGAGCGCAAGACCTTGTACGCGCCGATAGACGGGCGCCTGCGGGTTGCGGCGGCGGCGGATCTGGTTGGCTACGACGAAAGCCCGGATCCGCGGCGCGTGGCTGGCTTGCGCCGGCAAGTGAAGCGCGATTGGCCGCGAGCGGGCTGTTTGGAACAGGCTACGGAATGGGCCGGCTTGAGGCCGGCCACGCCGGACGGGGTGCCCATGATAGGGCGCGCGCCTGGCGGGCCGGCTAATCTCTGGCTGAATCTCGGACACGGCGCCTTGGGCTTTACCTTGGCCCTGGGCAGCGCCGAGCGGCTGGCGCGGGAGATGGCTGGGGGATGAATGAAGGGGAGTGCGAAGAGAATGAAAGCGGTCATCGCCATGGAGGAGTTGGCGGCGCATCCGGAGTACCTGTCGATTGCGGATATCGACGGGGTAAGACTGGACCTGCGCTATGCCTGCCCCAATAATTTTGTGGGACGGAATCTTTACGGCGACGCGGCGCCGGCGCTGTTGCATCGCCGCGCCGCCGAGCGCCTGGCCATGGCCGCGCGCGAGTTGCGCAGGCAACGGCCGGGTTTCCAATTGCGGGTTTTCGACGCGCTGAGGCCGGGTAGGGTGCAGCGAGTGTTGTGGGACATCGTCAAGGACACGCCGCAACGCATCTACGTCGCCGACCCCGCGCGCGGCTCGATTCACAGCTTCGGCATGGCTGTGGACCTAAGCGTGGAGGATGACGGCGGGCGCGAACTGAACATGGGCACCGGCTTTGACGACTTCACCGAGCTGGCGCAGCCGCAGCGCGAGCCGGAGTTGCGGCGGACGGGGAGGCTGAGCGAGGCGCAATTGGCCAATCGCTTGCTGTTGCGCCATTGCATGAGCCAAGCCGGCTTCAGCGGCATCGCCACCGAGTGGTGGCACTTCGAGGCGGCGGATCGGGATTGGGTACGCGCTCATATGCTGTTGATCGAATAATTAAGTGGATGCTGGCCTGCCTAATGCCGCCGGGCCGGCGGCTTTATGCCCGGCAGGCATTTAGCAAACGGTGGGTTTTCAGGCAATATGGGCGCTGGCTTTATCTTTGAAGCACCCGTAGAGACTCTTCAATGGCATCCGACAATACCGAACAAGCCTGTTGGCACCCGGAAACACTGGCAATCCGCGGCGGTCGCGAAATCAGCGAATATCGCGAACATAGCCAAAGCCTGCATCTGACTTCCAGCTTCACCTACGATTCGGCGGAACAGGCCGCGGCCATGTTTCTGGGCGAGCTGGACGGCTATACCTACTCCCGCTTCACCAATCCCACTGTCGCCGCCTTTCAGCAGCGCTTGGCGCTGATGGAGGGGGGCGAGCGCGCCATCGCCACCGCCACTGGCATGGCGGCTATCCAGGCCATCATGATGAGCCTGCTCAAGGCCGGCGACCACATCTTGTCTTCGCAAAGCCTGTTTGGCTCCACCACCAATCTGTTCGCCGGCCTGCTGGCCAAGTTTGGCGTGGAAACCACCTTTGTCGACGCCACAAACCTGCAAGCCTGGCGCGACGCCGCGCGGCCCAATACCCGTTTGTTGTTTCTGGAAACGCCGTCCAATCCTTTAACGGAAATCGCCGACATCGCCGCCATCGCCCAGATTGCGCATCAGCGCGACGCCTTGCTGGTGGTGGACAACAGCTTCTGTTCTCCGGCCTTGCAGCAGCCGTTGAAACTGGGGGCGGATCTGGTGATGCATTCCGCCACCAAATATCTCGACGGGCATGGCCGGGTGATGGGCGGTGCGGTAGTGGGCAGCGATGCGTTGATCGAACAGATTTATCTGCATGTGCGTACCGCCGGCCCCACGCTGGCCCCGTTTAATGCCTGGACGCTGCTCTCCGGCATGGAAACCCTGCATTTGCGGATGGAAAAGCACAGCGCCAGCGCGCTGGAGTTGGCGCGCTGGCTGGAAACCCAGCCGGCGGTGGAGCGGGTGTTCTATCCGGGGCTGGCCAGTCATCCGCAACACGAACTGGCGCTTCGCCAGCAAAGCGGCGGCGGCGCGGTGGTGTCCTTCGTGGTCAAGGGCGGCAGGGAGGAGGCTTGGCGAGTGGTTGACCGGGTGCAGTTGATTTCCCGTACCGCCAATCTGGGCGACGTCAAATCCACCATCACCCATCCGGCGTCCACGACGCATGCCCGCATCACGCCGGAGGCCAGAGCCAAGGCCGGGATCGTGGAAGGCCTGTTGCGGGTAGCCGTGGGCCTGGAGCATGTCGAAGACCTGAAGCGAGATTTGGCACGCGGCCTTGACTAAACGCTTTCAACATGTGTTTCATTCAAACGGCAGTCTAAAATACGGACTGCCGCTTTTGTTGCCGCCCTGTTGAGTTTGGCCCGAGCGCTGTCGAGACATGTCTTGACATTCATCAAATTAAAACGTAAGTTTGAAACGCTTGTTCGAAAGCTGAAATGAGCAAGACCATAAAACCAGCAAATACAAAAAAGGCACTGGAAAACATGGAAGCAAGCCGCCCCGATACCGCCACCCGCATTCTGGACGTTGCAGAACGCTTGTTTGTGGAGCACGGTTTCGAAGCGACCTCGCTGCGCATGATTACCCAGCAAGCCGAGGTAAACCTGGCCGCGGTGAATTATCACTTCGGCTCCAAGGATGCGTTGTTCGAGTCCGTGTTCATGCGCAGGCTGGCCCCGTTGATAGCGGACTGCCTGGCGGAACTGGATAAGCTGGAGGCGGAGGCCTCGGAGGAGAAACTGTCGGTGGAAGGCTTGGTGCTGTCGTTCATACGGCCTTGCCTGTCGCTGTCCAAGGACCCGTCGCGCGGCGGGGCGATGTTCGTGCGCTTGTTGTCGCGCACCTTGGTGGAAAACCATCGTCTGTTGCGTGAAACCATCTCCCAGCAGTACAGCGTGTTCGTCCAGCGTTACAGTCGCGCGTTTCAGCGCGCCTTGCCCTTGCTGGACACGGAGCAGTTGGCCTGGAGAATGCATCTTGCGTTCAGCGTCATGTTCAATGCCTTCGCCGGCAACGACGTGCTGAAGATCTTTACTCGCAGTCAGATCGTCAGCGCGCGGGATCCGGACATGATCGTCAAATACCTCGTGCCCTTTGTCATGGCTGGCCTGGTCGCGCCCATGGAAGGCTGATTCCGGAGCGCAGGGCAGGACGTGCCGATCGCGGCCGCGTCCCTTGCTGTTGCCGCCGGAATGGAAGGGTCAACACGAGGGTAAAACAAAATGATATCTGCCGTTGTTCTGGTCGTGCTGCTGGGCGCGCTGGCGTATTTCCGCGCGCCTGTTCTGGCCTGGACCGTGGGGCTGGCCGCCTGGCTAGCCGCGCTCCAGTTCGTCTTCCATTGCCCTCTGCCGCCGGCAGCCTGGGCTGTTTTCGCGGTGGTCGCCGCCGTTCTCAATCTTCCGCCGCTGCGCCGCGCCGTGTTCACCGGCCCGGTGTTCGGCGTGTTCAAGAAAATCACGCCGGCAATGTCCCAGACCGAGCAGGAAGCCATCAACGCCGGCACGGTATGGTGGGATCGCGACCTGTTCTCCGGCAAGCCGGACTGGAATCGTCTGCTGTCCTTTCCCGATCCCAAGCTGACGCCGGAAGAGCAGGCCTTCATCGATGGCCCCACCGAACAGCTGTGCGCGATGATCGACGACTGGAAGATCACCCACGAGCTGAAGGATCTGCCGCCGGAAGTGTGGCAGTTCATCAAGGACAACGGCTTCCTGGGCATGATCGTCAAGAAGCGGTACGGCGGTCTGGAGTTCTCCAATTACGCCCACGCCAAGGTGGTCACCAAGATCGCCACCCGCGGCGGCACCGCCGCGGTATCGGTGATGGTGCCCAACTCCCTGGGCCCGGGCGAATTGCTGCAGCACTACGGCACCGAGGAGCAGAAGGACTATTACCTGCCGCGCCTGGCCAAGGGCCTGGAAATCCCGTGCTTCGCGCTGACCAGCCCTTATGCGGGTTCGGACGCCGGCAGCATTCCCGACTACGGCATCGTCTGCCGCGGCAGCTACACCCATCCGCGCACCGGCGAACGTTTTGACGATGTGCTCGGCCTGCGCGTCAGCTGGGAAAAGCGCTGGATCACCTTGGCCCCGGTGGCCACCATCCTGGGCCTGGCGTTCAAGATGTACGATCCGGAGCATCTGCTGGGCGATAAGGAAGACCTGGGCATCACTTGCGCGCTGGTCCCCACCGAGCACGAAGGCGTGGCCATCGGCCGGCGCCATTTCCCCGGCGGCGCGGCCTTCATGAATGGTCCGACCTGGGGCAAGGACGTGTTCATTCCGCTGGACTGGATCATCGGCGGCCGCGAGTTCGCCGGCCAGGGTTGGCGCATGCTGGTTGAATGCTTGTCGGTGGGTCGTTGCATCTCCCTGCCGGCGATGTCGGTGGCTTCTGGCAAGATGAGCACCTTCGTCACGGGCGCTTACGCGCGCATCCGCGACCAGTTCGGCCTGCCCATCGGCAAGTTCGAGGGCGTGGACGAGGCGATGGCGCGCATCGGCGGCTACACCTATCAGATGGAAGCCTCTCAGGACTTGGCGCTGACCGGCCTCGATACCGGCGAGAAGCCGTCGGTGCTGTCGGCCATCCTCAAGTACCACAACACCGAGCGCATGCGCAAAGCCATCAACGACGCGATGGACATCCATGGCGGCAAGGCCGTGGTGCTGGGGCCGCGCAACTACCTGGCGCGCGCCTATCAGGCGATTCCAATCGGCATCACCGTGGAAGGCGCCAACATCCTGACCCGTTCGATGATCATTTACGGCCAGGGCGCGATCCGCTGCCATCCCTTCGTGCTGCGCGAGATGAAGGCGGCGATGGCCAATGACGGGAAGGAGTTCGACGCCGCCATCACCGGTCACATCAACTTTGTGATCAGCAATGTGGTCCGCTCTCTGTGGCTGGGCCTGAGCGGCGCCCGTTTCGCCGGCGCGCCGCGCGGCGGCGAGGTGGGGGTTTACTATCGTCGGTTGACTCGTTTCTCCAGCGCTTTCGCCTTGCTGTCCGATATGGCGATGTTCAGCCTGGGCGGCAGCCTGAAATTCCGCGAGAAACTGTCCGCGCGTCTGGGCGACATGCTGTCCGGCCTCTACATCGCCTCCGCCTGCCTGAAGCGCTTCGAGCGCGACGGCGCGCCCAAGGAAGACCTGGCGGTGCTGCAGTGGTCGGTGGAAAACGCCTTGTACGACGTGCAGCAGGCGATGGACGGCTTCCTGGCCAATCTGCCCAGCCGCATGCTGGCGGCGGTGCTGCGCAAGCTGATCTTCCCGTGGGGCCTGACGCTCAAGCCGGCGTCCGATCGCGTCGGCACCCAAGTGGCGCGCGCGATGATGGAGCCGGGCGCAACGCGCGAACGGCTGACGCGCGGCATGTATCTGCCGAAAGAAGAGGGCGACGCCGTGGGCGTGCTGGCCCACGCGCTGGAAGCGGTACTGGCCACCGAGCCGCTGGAGCAAAAGCTGCGCAAACTGGCGCGCGACGGCAAGTTTGTTTCCGTTACCGCGCGAGAGCGCCTGGCGGAAGCCTTGGCGGCCGGTTTGCTTACCCAGGCCGAGTTCGATGCCGTCAGCCGCGCGCGCAAGCTCAAACGCGACGTGATCATGGTGGACGACTTCGACAAGATGCTGGAGCAACATGACGACAAGCTGCTGCAACGCTTGATCTTCTGAGCATAAGGGGTAAGATTTGCCGGGATTCGTCCCGGCATTTCACGCCAGCGGCTGTGATGACGGCCGCTGGCGTGAAATGACGAAAGTCGCCAAAGCCGAGCGACGAACAAGAACAAAGGAGTGAGCATGGACCGCCCTGAAGTCCGGATTCCCACGTTGCGCGTGCGCGCGCTGCCAACCAGCACCAACGCTTACGGCCGAGTCCAGGCCGGTTGGTTGATGAATCAGATCGACATGGCCGGCAGTCTGGACGCCGAGCGTTTGTCGCGCGGCCCGGTGACCACGGTGGCTGTCAATACTTTCCAATTCGCCGCGCCCATCCTGTTGGGCGACGTGGTGGACCTTTATGTGGAACGGCTGCGAATCGGCCAGAAATCCATCACCCTGAAAATCACCGTGGAAGCGGAGCGCATCGACGGCTCGCATGAGGCGATCACTGAGGTGGTCGCCACCTATGTGGCGGTGGGTTGCGATGGAAAATCGCGTCTTTTGGGCGATATTTAGCCTATTTCAATGCTTTTTTGCGTGCTTGTTGCAGAAATGTCTCATTAAACGTTTGTTTGGAACAAACACTCCAAAACCTTGTGGAATTGCTCTAATTCTCTGGTAGCATCAAATATGACCAGTGCTTGTTATTGGTCGTCTAATACCTAAGAACACTTATATATAGCAAAGCCAAAGAGAGAGGGAGAACATGAAACTCAAGCACCTCAGCCTGTCCGTGATGGTCATGGGCGCAACATTCGGTCTAATGTCCACCCAGGCCGTGGCCTCGGGTTATCAGTTTGGTTCGCAGAGCGTGTCCGGCCAGGGCACCGCGCACGCCAACGGCGCCGAGGCCAACGATCCTTCCACCATTTTCAGCAACCCGGCCGGCCTGTCCCGGCTGGAGGGCACGCAGTTTGCCGGCGGTCTTACCTTTGTGGTGCCGCATTCCGAATATACCGACAATGGCTCTACCAATTTTGCCAATCAACCCACCGGAGGTGGTAATGGGGGCTCTTTTGCGCCTTCGGTGGTAGTTGCACCTAACTTTTATCTATCGCACAAGCTAAACGAAAAGATTAATTTAGGTGTGGGTGTCTTTGTTCCGTATGGTGCCAAGTTAGATTATGACAGTGGCTGGGCGGGGCGTTATGCCTTGCAGAACGTAGATCTCAAGTCCTTCAATATTAATCCAAGCATGTCATTCAAGTTGGATGACCGCCATGCATTTGGTTTTGGTATTTCGGCTCAGTACCTTGACGCGACTTTGCAGCAGGCTGCGGATGTGCGTACAGGAATTGGTCAGTTGTTGGCTGGCGCGAATGGAATGAATCCCAATGTCGTTGGTGGTGCATTGGTGCAGGGGCAGCTTAATGCCTTGGGCGTGTCTGGGGATGGGACTGCTCGAATCTCCGGTGACGACTGGGGCTTTGGCTGGAACATCGGTTATATGTTTACTCTGGATGAGAATACCCGATTCGGCCTTGCTTATCGCTCAGCGATCAAGCAGAAGCTAGAAGGAACGGCGGATTGGGATTTTTCTAATGTGAAGGGTAACTTAGCTGGGCTCGGCATTCCCAATCTTCAGGCTTATTTGAGCTCAAAAAAGCACCCTGATACAAGTGCAACTGTGGATGTTACGACTCCGGAGACCGCGTCGGCTAACTTCTTCCACCAGTTGAATCCGAAGTGGGCGGTGATGGGCGATGTGACCTGGGTGGCCAATTCGCAAATGAAGGATATCGTTATTAAGCAGGGTACGGTGAATGGCGTATCTCAGGGAGATATCACAATTCATCAGAACTGGCGTGACACCTGGCGCGTGTCCCTAGGTGCCAACTACCTGTACAACGATGCCTGGCTGTTCCGTGGCGGCGTGGCTTGGGAGCAGTCGCCGTTGAAGTCCGATAATGATCGTCATCCTGCTATCCCGGATAGCGATCGTCTGTGGTTGTCGCTGGGCGCCAACTACAAGATCAACAAGCAAAGCTCGGTCGACGTCGCCTATAGCTTTATCAACTTTGCAAATGCCAATGTGAACTACACTGATGCATGCAGCCCTTCTGGTAACAACGGCGCCTGCACCGGCAACGGCGGCACGGTGAGGGGTAGCTACAAGACCTATCTGCAGTTGATCGGTCTGCAGTACAACTATCGGTTTTAATTGAATCGGCGCCGCAGGGCGCGCGGATTTCCGGTCGGGCGGGCGCGGTGGCGCTCGCCCGGTTTTTGCGTTTGCGGCGCGTCGAGCTTTCCGCTTGTTTTCTCCCTCTATTTTTCCATGCACCCCCTGTTTTTTTGCCCAAATTGGGTTAGACTTATTTGGGAGAAAAGCGAGTGTTTGATATTTTTCAATACAGGCTTTTTCCAGCTGCGCTTGAGCCGCCGCCATAGTGGCTGCCGGCGTGGTTTTTCAGTAGATTGACGGATATCCATCGGCGATAGGGTGATTCCTTCGCCGCCAGGGTTCCGGGCGGGCCGGGCTTTATCATAATCACTTCCCGGCCGGTCAGTTGTGCCGGCTGCAGCGGCGGCGCGCCGCCGACTCAGCGCAAGGACGAACAACGCCCGTCCTTGAAGCAGGCTGAGCAGGCGAGAGGGGCCTGTCTCATGTTGTGTTTCAACAAAACGAGGAAACCATGTCTCAAACCAAGTTCAACGTACGCAAGGTAGCCGTGCTAGGCGCTGGCGTGATGGGGGCTCAAATCGCCGCTCATCTGGTGAATGCCAAAGTTCCGACCATCCTGTTCGATCTGCCGGCCAAGGAAGGCGACAAGAACGGCATCGTGCTCAAGGCGCTGGAAGGCTTGAAAAAGCAGAAGCCGGCCCCCTTGGCCAACAAGGATGCCGTCAACCACATTCAGCCGGCCAACTACGACGACCACCTGCACCTCTTGAAGGATTGCGACCTGGTGATCGAAGCCATCGCTGAACGCATGGACTGGAAGGCGGACCTGTACCACAAAGTGGCACCGCACCTGGGCGAGCACACCATTTTCGCCACCAATACTTCCGGCTTGTCGATCAACACGCTGGCGCAAAGCTGCCCGGACAATGTGCGTCCGCGTTTCTGCGGCGTGCACTTCTTCAATCCGCCGCGCTATATGCACCTGGTGGAAATCATCCCCTGCCTGACCTCGGACGCGCACATTCTGGATAATCTGGAGCGCTTCCTGGTGTCCAGCCTGGGCAAGGGTGTGGTGCGCGCCAAGGATACTCCCAACTTCGTCGCCAACCGCATCGGCGTATTCTCGATGCTGGCCACCATCGCCAACGCCGACAAGTTCGGCATTCGCTTCGACGTGGTGGACGATCTGACCGGTCCGCGCCTGGGCCGTCCCAAGTCGGCCACTTTCCGCACCGCCGACGTGGTGGGCCTGGACACCTTCGCCCACGTGGTTAAAACCATGCAGGACACCCTGCCGCAAGATCCGTGGCACGGTCTGTTCCAGACTCCGGAATGGATGCAGAAGCTGATCGCCGCCGGCGCGCTGGGCGCCAAGACCAAGGCCGGCATCTATAAAAAAGACGGCAAGCGCATGCTGGTGCTGGACCCGGCCAAGGGCGAATACGTTGGCTCCGGCGAGAAGGGCGACGACGCGGTCAAGGAAATCTTGAAGATCGCCAACCCGGCGGAAAAATTCCAGAAACTGCGCGAGAGCAGCCATCCGCAGGCGCAATTCCTGTGGGCATGTTTCCGCGATGTGTTCCATTACATCTCCCATCATCTGGCCGATATCGCCAACTGCGCGCGCGACGTTGACTTCGCCATCCGCTGGGGCTTCGGCTGGAGCGTGGGCCCGTTCGAGACCTGGCAGGCCGCCGGCTGGCAGCAAGTGGCCAAGTGGCTGGACGAGGACGTGAAAGCCGGCAAGGCGCTGAGCGCCGCCGCGCTGCCGGCCTGGGTATTGCAGGGAGACCGCGCCGGCGTGCATTTCGCCGAAGGTTCCTTCGACCCTGCCGGCAACACGCTGGTGGGCCGCTCCGCGCTGGACGTGTACCAGCGTCAACTGGCGCCGGCCAAGGTGCTGGGCGAGGTGTCGGCTCCGCTGGGTGAGACCGTGTTCGAGAACGAGGGCGTGCGCGCCTTCACCACCGGCGACGAGGTCCTGGTGGTGTCGTTCAAATCCAAGGCGCATGCCATCGGCCCGGCTGTGATCGAAGGCCTGAATAAAGCCATCGACATCGCCGAAGACCGCTTCAAGGGCCTGGTGATCTGGCAGACCGAGGAGCCGTTCTCCGTCGGCGCCGACCTGCAGTCTATGATGCCGGCTTTCATGATGGGCGATTGGGACGCGATCGACGCTACGGTGCGCCGCTTCCAGGAAACCTCGATGCGCCTGCGCTACTGCCAGGTGCCGACGGTGGCCGCTACCCAGGGCTATGTGTTTGGCGGCGGTTGCGAGTTCGCGATGCACTGCGACAAGACCGTGGCGGCGCTGGAGTCCTACGTTGGTCTGGTGGAAGTCGGCGTCGGCCTGCTGCCGGGCGGCGGCGGCTGCAAGGAGTTCGCTCTGCGTGCCGCGCAAGAAGCGCGTGGCGATGTGTTGGCCGCATTGAAGGATTACTTCATGGCCATCGCCACCGCCAAAGTGGCCACCAGCGGCTTCGAGGCGCAGGAAATCGGCTTTTTCCGCAACGGCGACCCAGTGGTGTTCAACGCCTACGAGCTGTTGCACGTGGCCAAGCAGCAGGCGATCGCGCTGGCCGAAGCTGGCTATCGCCCGCCGCTCAAGGTCAAGGGCTTCCCGGTGGCCGGCCGCAGCGGCGCTGCGTCGGTCAAGGGCCAGTTGGTGAATATGCTGGAAGGCAACTTCATTTCCAAGCATGACTTCTTCATCGCCGGCCTGATCGCTGACGTGATGACCGGCGGCGATGTCGAGGCGGGCACTCTGGTCAACGAGCAATGGATTCTGGACCTGGAGCGCAAGGCCTTCATGACCTTGCTGAAAAACTCCAAGACCCAGGACCGCATCGCCAATATGTTGACCACCGGCAAGCCGCTGCGCAACTAAGTGCTTGGGGACGATTCTGCTGCGCGAGCCGATATCGAATGCTGTGATGCTCGCCGTACCCCATGTACGGCTGCGCTTCTCGCTTCGATCTCGGCCCGCTCGCGACGAATCCTCCCGCAAGCGCGGTCAATAGCCAGATGAAAGGCCGCTTGATCGCCGCAAAGCCGATCAGGCGACCGACAGGAGAATCGAAAATGAGCAAACAAGTACAAGAAGCTTACATCGTCGCCGCCACCCGCACGCCGGTGGGCAAGGCTCCGCGCGGCATGATGCGTCATGTGCGCCCGGACGATATGCTGGCGCACGTGATTACCGGCGCGCTGGCCCAAGTGCCGAATCTGGACCCGAAACTGATTTCCGACTGCGTGGTGGGTTGCGCCTTCCCGGAAGCGGAGCAGGGTCTGAACATGGCGCGTATCGGCGTGCTGTTGGCCGGTCTGCCCAATACCGTGGGCGGTATTACGATTAACCGTTACTGCTCGTCCGGCATCAACGCCGTGCAGATGGCCGCCGACCGCATCCGCTTGGGCGAGGCCGACGTGGTGATCGCCGCGGGAGCCGAGTCGATGTCTCTGGTGCCGATGATGGGCAACAAGGTGTCGTTGAACCCGGAAATCTTCGCCAAGGACGAAAACTACGGCATTGCTTACGGTATGGGTCTGACCGCCGAGAAAGTGGCGCAGCAGTGGGGCGTGTCGCGTGAAGATCAGGACGCGTTCGCTGTGGAGTCGCACCGTCGCGCGCTGGCCGCGATTGACGGTGGTAAGTTCAAGAGCGAGATTACTCCGCTGGAGGCGACGTATCGCACGCCCAACCTGGAAACCGGCGAAGTGGCCGTTAAAACCCGAGTTCTGGACACCGACGAAGGTCCGCGTCGCGAGACCACGCTGGAGGGCCTTGCCAAGCTGAAGACAGTGTTCGACGCCAAGGGCTCGGTCACCGCCGGCAACTCTTCGCAGATGTCCGACGGCGCCGGCGCGGTGATTCTGGTGTCCGAGCGCGTGCTCAAGGAGTTCAAGCTGACGCCGCTGGGTCGCTATGTCACTTTCGCGGTCAAGGGTGTGCCGCCGGAAATCATGGGCATTGGCCCGAAAGAGGCGATTCCCGCCGCTTTGAACCAGGCCGGTTTGAAGCAGGACGATCTGAAGTGGATTGAACTGAACGAGGCGTTTGCGGCTCAGGCTTTGGCGGTGATCCGTGACCTGGAGCTGGATACTTCCAAGGTGAATCCGCACGGTGGCGCCATCGCACTGGGCCATCCGCTGGGCGCCACCGGCGCTATCCGCACCGCCACCTTGGTGCATGGCATGCGCGACGCCGGCCAGAAGGGCTATGGCATGGTGACCATGTGCATCGGCACCGGCATGGGCGCCGCCGGGATCATTGAAGTGCTGTAAGCAGGATTTACCCGCTTAAAAAACCGGCTTGCAATCGCAAGCCGGTTTTTTATTGAGTGCCGTCGGGCGGCGGGCGAGGCTTAATCCACTTTGGACAGGGTGTCGAAGTCGCTGTGGCTGCAGTCTTCGTATTCGTGCTGCGGGGCTTTGAGGCGGATCTGGTAGGACTTGCCTTGCGCCGCCAGCACCAGTTGCTTGTCCGGCTGCGTTAGCGCCTTGGGCATCAGAAAGTAGCGTTGGCCTTTGCGGGAGTTGGGCTGGGTGATGTAGATGGCGGTGGAGGGCGGAGAGTCCGAGTGCTCCGGATCCAGCAGCGATACGCCGACGGGATTTTGTCCCAGGATTTCTATGCCTACCTTGGTGCCGTTGCTCTGGCGCAGGATGCGGCGGATCACACCCAGCAGTTGAGGGTGGTTGTCCGCTTTGACCAGGATGACGCGGCCGATGGCCAGTTGCTCAACCGCCTTGCCGATGAAGGTGAGGCCCATGCCGGTGGAGCTGATGTCGTTGATGCGCCAGTCGCTTGCGCGCTCGGTATCCTGTGTTGGCACGTCCTGAACCTTGACCTGATAGGCGACGCGTTCAAAGCCGATGCTGACATGGGCGTTGGACGCGTGAAGGGAACGTTCGGACTTGCGTAGTGACTTGCCGCCGTCGGTAGACCAGCGAATGGCCAGTTTTTCGCATAGAATGGCCCATTCCTCGCGTTCCAGGTTGCCGTCCATGGCCTCCAGAGCGGGAGGGGTGCGTCTGTCCAGGTCAAACATCAGATCCGCCAGCCGGCTGGTGATTTCGTAAGCGGACCAATAGCGGTGCCATTTGCCAGCCATGCCGCGCAGCATGGCCTGCGGTGGTTCGGGCATCGACAGGTTGTACACGAAAATAGGTTCTTCCACCGGAGGTTGCTTGTCTAGCGGAATGCCCTGGCTCAGCATCATCAGCAATTGGTCGACCGCGACGATTTCCTTGTGCAGCATATTGTCGGTCTGCGCAAGGAACAGCATTCCGGCCTGAATCAGCAACTGCTCGCAGCTGAATTCATCCGGACTGTTCAGATAAAGCTTGATAGGCTGCCGGGAAAAGCCGCTTTCCTCCGCCTGGCTGAAAAAGCGGAAACCGTTTTGCCACGCCGCGCCTTCCGGCTTCAGATAGCGCAGCGAATTCCAGGCGATCAGCCGCATCTGATGATGCAGGCCGCGGATGGTGACGATGCGGATTTCGTCTTCCGGCACCGCGTTGGGGTGGCTTTTATACAGCCGCAGGCAGATTTGATAGGCGGTGGACAGTTCGTGCCAATAGGCCAGAATGGTGGGAAGATAGCCTTTGCTGCCGCCTTTGGACTGTAAATAGTCCTGGCACAGCTGACGGTGGATATTGTTGGCCTTGTCGTCGACGTAGACCAAGGTTTTGACGCGCTCTTTCAGCGATATCTCGGTGTCGGTATTGATTTTGGCGACGGCTTTGATGATTTCCACTAGGGCGCCGAAATACTCGGCTTCAGGCAGGTCGCGCACTAATAGGGTTGCGGACTGCGCCACTTCGGAGGCAGTCGTGTTTTTGTTCAGTAGGGAACTGACAAGTGATTTGAAGTCAAACATTTAGCCCGGCTTTATAGGAAATTATGTTTTCATTGGCATATCGCTATATCTTACGCCACGCGCAGGCGTGGGTGAAACGGTAATTCTCATTATTTACCCATATGCTTACAAATAACAATCGCAGGAATCGGCGACAGTCGCTGGCTGCGCTGCTGTTGCTCGGGGTTTTGTCGCAAACGGCTAGGGCGGACGGCACGGAAGAGCTTGGCGTTTATCCGCCGCAGGGCGTGGGTTTGGTGTTGGGCGGCGGCGGCGCGCGGGGCTTTGCCCACCTGGGCGTGCTGAAGGAGTTGGAGCGTTTGCGGATTCCCATCACCTGTATCGCGGGAACCAGCGCCGGAGCCCTGATTGGTGGTATTTATGCAAATGGCTTGCCTTTGGCTCAGATGGAGCACGAGTTCGACGCCGCTGATTGGGACGCCTTGTTGTCCGGCAAGCCGACGCGGGCGGACGTGCCGTACGACCGCAAGCGCGATGATTACAAGAACTATCTGGACATCACCTTCGGTCTGAAAAAAGACGGGCTGAAAGTGCCGCGCAGTGCGATCAACTCGCAGGAAATCGAGCTGTACATCCATAAGCTGACCCGTGACCGCGTGGTGGGCAGTTTCGATCAGCTTCCCATCCCGTTCCGCGCCGTTGCCACAAATCTGGCAACCGGTGAGCCGGTGGTGTTTTCCCAAGGCTCGCTGGCGCGAGCGCTGCGTGCCAGCATGGCGGTGCCGGGATTGTTCGATCTGATCGAGGATGACGAGGGCCGCTTGCTGGTGGACGGCGGTTTGGCGCGCAATCTGCCTATTCAGGATGTTAAAGGCCGTTGCGCGGACCGGGTGATCGTTGTGGATGTGTCCACGCCGCTGATGAAGGCGAAAGAGATCAACAGCCTGTTCGACGTGGTGGCGCAGACCTCCAATCTGATGGTCAGCCGCAACGCCAAGGAACAACTGCGCAAGCTGGACAAGCGCGATCTGGTGATCAAGCCGGATCTGAGTGGCTATACCTCGGCCTCCTTCAGCGAACACCAAGCCATCACTCAGCGAGGGGAGGAGGCGGCCAAGGCGCTGGCCAAGCAGTTGTCGGCCTATTCGGTATCCGAAGAGGAGTACGCGGCGTGGAAACGCCGGCTGGTACGGCCGCATTTCCCCTTGATCGACAAAATCCAGGTGGAGGGCAAGCCCGGTCAGTTCACCAAGCCGGAGCAATTGGCCAAATCGCTGGCCTTCTCCTCTGTGGTGGAGCCGATCAGCAGCGCCCAGTCCCGCTTGCGCGGCGTGTTCGCCGGAGGCGATTACGACCGGCTGACCTACCGCGTGGACAATGTGTCCGGCCGCAATGTGATGACGGTGTCGCCGCTGGAACGCAGCATTGGCCCTAACTTCCTGCGTTTTGGCTTGAACCTGAACAGCGCGACGCCGGGCGAGAGCAATTTCAACTTTTTGGCCTCGCATGAATGGCGCAACGCCAACAGCGCCGGCGGCGCCTGGCGCAACGATGCGTCCATAGGCCAGAACAAGCTGTTCAAGACCGAGTGGTACCAGCCGCTGTACGAGGGCAGCCCGGTATTCGGCGCCGCGTCCTTGGGCTATCGACAGGACTTTCTGCCGATTTATAACGCTGACCATTCGTTGAACACGGAGTGGAATAATGATGTGGGCAGCGTGCGTCTGGATGGCGGCGTGGCTTTGGGGCAGTACGGCGAATGGCGGATTGGCGCGTACCGGGACGATAATCACTTCGGTTCGAGAGTATCTTGGTTTCCCGGCTTCGTGCCGTCAAACTTTCGGGATACCGGGGTGGGCACCAGCCTGATAGTCGACCAGTTCGACAACCCGCGCTGGCCGCGCTCCGGCTACTTCTTCAGTGGCCGGTTGACCAAGAGCATTCCGTCCTGGGGAAGCGATGTCAATCTGACCAGTTACAATACGACCTTGGAGTACGCCAAGACGCTGGGCAGCATCACAATAAGGTTGAGCGCCAAGAACAAGGGAGCTTTGAATCTCAAGGACAGAGAGGATACTCAGACCTTGCCCAGATCGCTGGGCGGCTTTTTGAACCTGAGCGGTTATCAGGAATCCGAACTGATCGGCGATCGCTCGTCTCTTTTCCGCTCCATGCTGTATTGGCGAGCGTCCAGCCTGCCGTCCGCCATTGGATCTGGCGTTTACGCTGGCATCTCGATGGAGCTAGGCAAGATTTGGGGCCGAGTGCGGGCTGAAGATTTAACGTCGCAAGATACTAACTGGATCCCCGCCGGCTCGGTTTTCCTGGCCGCGGATACCATTATCGGGCCGTTCTTCGTCGGCGTCGGCACAGCGAGGGGCGGCAAGCCCACTGCCTATCTGTACTTGGGTTCCGACTACTGAACGAAATCCGAGCTGAGCTTGGGCAAACCAAAAACGCTATATGGCTGCAGCCATATAGCGTTTTTTATTGGCTGCTGTTTGTTTAGTCAGCTGATTTCTAATCTTTTGGACGGTTGAATTTTTAAGTTGTTGTATTTTCTGTTGTTGATATGTGACGTAAAAATACAAACGTTTGAATAATTCTGGTGTTTTCAGCAGCTTTCCCCTATTAACAATCTTGGGCATGCAAATAAGAGCAAATACTCAGCCCGTATTTCATCGACTAGAGGAGAAACACCATGAAGAAGTTGCTTCACGGAGCATTGCTGTGTCTGGGACTATGGCTGCCGCTGTCCGTGGCTTACGCCGCTGGCGGCTATACCCAGACCCGCTATCCCATCGTGCTGGTGCATGGTTTGTTCGGCTTCGGCCAATTGCTGGGAGTGGATTACTTCTACCAAGTGCCGGCGGCTTTGCGTTCAGACGGCGCGCAGGTGTTCGTGGCCGAAGTGTCCGTGCTGAACAGCAACGAGGCTCGCGGAGAGCAGTTGTTGCAGCAGGTGCAAAAAATCATTGCCATTACCGGCGCCGCCAAGGTCAACTTGATCGGGCATAGCCAGGGCGCGCCAACGGCACGCTACGTGGCTGGGGTGAGGCCGGACCTGGTGGCATCGGTTACATCGGTGGGCGGCGTCAACAAGGGGTCGGTGGTGGCCGACATCGTACGAGGCGTGGCGCCTTCGGGCTCGGTGTCCGAGGCCGTGGCGGTTGCCGTGGCGAAGGCTTTGGGCACGGTCATTCAGTTCTTCGCCGGTACTTCAGGCCAGCCGCAATATCCGGTGGGCGCCTTGGATTCCTTGACCACCGCGGGCTCCGCCGCTTTTAGCGCCAAATTCCCGCAAGGGGTCCCGGCCAGCGCTTGCGGCGAGGGGGATTACCAGGTCAACGGCATCCGTTATTACTCTTGGACCGGCTCGGCCACCGTCACCAATATTCTGGACCCGCTATCGGTGCCGATGGGGGTGCTGGGCCTGGCTTTTGGTTCCACGCCCACCGATGGCCTGGTCAGCGCTTGCTCGGCGCGGCTGGGGCAGGTGATCCGCGACAATTACCGGATGAACCATATGAATGAGATCAACCAGAGTTTCGGCCTGGTCAGCTTGTTCGAGGTCAGTCCGGTGAGTTTGTATCGGCAACAGGCCAACCGCTTGAAGAATACGGGGCTATGATGCGGCGCGCCTGGGTAGGCTGGGCTTGCGCGTTGTTGTTGGGCGGGCTGGTCTGGCTGGGGCGGCCTGGCGCTGATGAGGCGGCGGCCCAGGCCGGCGGCTCCGCGCCGCAGGCGGCGCCGTCGTTGCGCGGCACTCAGGTCGACGGCCGGGCGAGCGCGGAGGCGAGCGGGGCGCTGAGGGTGGACGCGGAACTGAGACGCTTGTTCGATTACCAATTGGCGGCGTTGGGGGAGCGAGATCTGCCCGCGGTCCGCAAGGCGGTGCAACAGGCCTTGCAGGCGCAATTGAACGGAGCGGCCCTGAAGCAGGCGCTGGAGTTGTTCGACCGCTATGTCGCCTATCGTCGTGCTTTGAGCGATGGCAAGGCGGCGGCGGGCGGCGTGGCCGAGCGTTTGCAGCAGATGAGGGCGCTGCGTTTGCAGTTCCTGTCGGAGAGGGAAGTGGCCGGCTTGTTTGGAGAGGAAGACGTTTACGACGACTTCACCGTCAAACGGTTGCGCATTGCCGCCGACGTCAGCCTGAGCGCCGAGCAGAAAGCCGCGCGGCTCAAGGCCTTGGAGGCGGGCTTGCCGGCTGATCTGCGCGCGGCGCGCTTGGAACCGGTCAAGCACTTGACCTTGGCCGAGGCGGAGGAGGCTTTGCGGAAGAAGGGCGGCGGCGAACAGGAGCTGTACGCCTTGCGCGCCGGCATGGTGGGCCAGGCCGCCGCCGATCGTTTGTCGCAGTTGGATCGCGAGCAAGCTCAGTGGCAGTCCAGGGTGGAAGCTTACCGCTTAGAGGCGCAGCGCTTGCAAACGGTTGCCGGTTTGGACGCCGCGCAGAGGCGGCAGGCCTTGGCTGGCTGGCGCGCCCAGCGCTTCAATCCGCAGGAGCAATTGCGGCTGGACGCTATCGTCCCGCCGCAATAGCCGGCGGCTTAGCGGTTTTCTTCGTTCTGAAACAGCCGGGAGAGACCTTCTCCCGGCTCTTTTTCCCGCATGAAGGCTTCGCCCACCAGGAAGGTGTGGACCTGGTGGCTGCGCATCAGCCGCACGTCGTCGATGGTGGCGATGCCGCTTTCCGTGATGGCGATACGGCCGTTCTCAATTTGAGGCAGCAGTTTCAGCGTGGTGGCCAGGCTGACTTCGAAGCTGCGCAGATTGCGGTTGTTGACGCCGATCAGTTCTGTTCTTAATTGCAGAGCCTGTTCCAGTTCGTCTGCGTCGTGCACTTCGGCCAGAACCGCCATGCCCAGTTCCATCGCAAGGGATTCCAACTCGCGCATCAGCGGCAACTCCAGCGCGGCGGCGATCAGCAAAATGCAGTCGGCGCCCATCGCGCGGGCTTCGTACACCTGATAGGGGTCGACGATGAAGTCCTTGCGCAGCACCGGCAGGCGGCAGGCGGCGCGGGCGGCCTGCAAATAGGCGGCGTCGCCTTGGAAATACTGGCGGTCGGTCAGCACCGACAGGCAGGCTGCGCCGTGTTCGGCGTAGCTGGCGGCGATGTCGGCAGGACGGAAGTCCTCGCGGATCACGCCTTTGCTCGGGCTGGCTTTCTTGATCTCGGCGATGACCGCGGCTTGGCCCAGCGCGTGTTTGGCGCGCAGCGCGGCGACAAAATCGCGACGATCGCCGCTGAGCGCTTCCGCGGCGGCGCGCACCGCGCTCAGAGGCCGCTGCGGCAAGGCTGCGGCGATTTCTTCGCGTTTGGTGGAAATGATGGTGTTGAGTATGTCTGACATGCTTGAGTCTGCAATCCGGCCAAGTCCAAAGAAACGACCATCATGCAGGAACAGCCGTGGCGTTGACAAGCCGCGTCGTTCAGTCCTGCTCTGCTGGGTTTTGTCTGCGGGGCACTTCGACGATGCGCGGCGGGTGGCCGGTCAGGTCCAGAAAGCGCATCAGCTCGTCCATGGGCAACGCCAGCGTGCTGGTATTGACCAGCGGATGGCAAAGGATGGCGTCCCGGCAGCTCAGCGCCTGATCAATGACGACGGCGACCTGGCGGTCGCGGTCATTGATGGCGGCCAAAAGCGTCACCGAGCCCGGCGTCAGGCCCAAGCAACGTTGCAGGCGGTCAGGCGAGGCGAAGCGCAGGCCTTTGAGTTCCAGCAATTCGCCCAGGGCCTTGATGTCGACCCCAGCGTCGGCAGGCACCGCCAACAGCACATGCTGGCGGCCCTTGGCGTCGCATAGAAACAGGTTTTTGCATTCCGCGCCGGGCAGGCCGGGTGCTAGGCGCGCGGCTTCTTCGCAGGTGTAGACCGGGGGATGGTCGAAGCGCTGGCGGCGGATCTGGTGCTGGTCGAGAAAGTCGTACAGAGCATGTTCCATGCTTCGCAGGCTAGCATGACGGCGGCGGGGGCTTCAATGGCCGCGCCGCTAGCTTTGGCTCAGTCGCGCCAGCGGTCTTCAAACACCAATTGCTCCAGAGGCTGGCGGCTGGCCCACTTCTCTTGTTCCAGCATGGGTTGGGCGTAAAACTCGGCGACGTGGCCAAGACACAGCACGGCAATGGGTTTTGCGCCCTCCGGCATGCCCAGCAGCGCGGAGAGCGCGGCCGGATCGAACAAGGACACCCAGCCCATGCCCAGGCCTTCGGCGCGGGCCGCCAGCCACAGGTTCTGGATGGCGCAGGCCACTGAGGCCAAGTCCATTTCCGGCAGAGTGCGGCGGCCGAACACATGGCGTTCGCGGCCATCCATCAGCGCGGCTACCAGCACTTCGCCGCAGTCGCGGATGCCTTCCACTTTCAGGCGCAGGAATTCCGCCTGGCGCTCGCCCAATTGATCCGCGGTGCGCAGGCGCTCGGCGTCCACCAGTTTGCCTATTTCCTCGCGCAGGCTGCGGTTAGCGATGCGGATGAAGCGCCACGGCTGCATATAGCCGACGCTGGGCGCGTGGTGGGCGGCTTCGAGCAGCCGTCGCAGCAGGGCCGGGTCTACCGGGTCCGGCAGAAAATGGCGCATGTCGCGCCGTTGTTCTATCACCCGGTAGATGGCGGCGATGTCTTGATCGGGATAGCGGTGCATGGGGAGGCCTTTCTAAAGAACCTGTTCGAGATCTGCTGCGCTTCAGCAATACGGTGTGAAACACAAGCTCAAATGTTCATGAGCTCAAACGTTCATGCATCGCATGGCCATTTCTCTTTTCAAGCGGTTTCATCCTGTCTTGCTCCAGATTACGAGACTTTGAACAGGCTTTGGCAAACGGACGAGAGGGATTTTCAGTGTCGGAGGATAGCGGCTTTGTCACAGCTGGCAAATAGCATGGCGCCGCTTGCAGGAGGACTCATGACTTCGGTCAAGCGATTCAGCGGATTAGACGCTTTTGGCATGAGTTTCCCACATGACGCCGCGCATGCGGGCGTGATAAAGTGGACAGTCTGAATTCCAACGTTGCCGCGCCGGGCGCGGCGCGTTCGGCCATAGCCCGAACCGCTATCGCATCTTGATGATTTAGAGGACTTTCCGTGACCCGAATTGCAGAACTAGAACCCAAAGTCGTCTGGGAGCATTTCCAGACCTTGTGTGAAATCCCGCGTCCGTCCAAGCATGAGCAGCAATTGCGCGATTACCTGAAGGGGTGGGCGGAACTGCGCGGTCTGGACACCGTGGTGGACGAGGTCGGCAACCTGATCATTCGCAAACCGGCGACCCCAGGCTACGAAAACCGCATCGGCGTGGTGTTGCAAGGCCATCTGGACATGGTGTGCCAGGCCAACACCGGCACCGAGCACGACTTCTTCAAGGATCCGATTCGTCCGGTGCTGCAAGACGGCTGGCTGGTGGCGGAAAACACCACGCTGGGCGCCGACAACGGCATCGGCGTGGCGCTGGGCATGGCGGTGTTGAATAGCGAGGACGTGCCGCACGGGCCGATCGAGGTGCTGCTGACGCTGGATGAGGAAGCCGGCATGGGCGGCGCGCTGGGCTTGGGTACCGGTCTTTTACAAGGCCAGTACCTGATCAATATCGATACCGAAGAGTGGGGCGAGTTCTACATGGGCTGCGCCGGCGGCGTCGATGTCAACGTCAGCCGCAGCTATGCGAGCGAGGCCGTACCCGCTGGCTATCAAGCCGCTAGCCTGGTGATCAAAGGCCTGCGCGGCGGCCATTCCGGCGCCGATATTCATCTGGGTCGCGGCAACGCCAACAAGATTCTGATTCGTCTGATCCGCGAGCTGGAAGCGGAAACCGATCTGCGCGTGTCTTCGTTCAAGGGCGGCACCGCGCGCAACGCCTTGTCGCGCGAGGCTTTCGCCGCAGTGGCTTTCCCGGCCGCGGATGCGGACAAGGTGGCGGCCAAGCTGGATGCGTTCCAGAGCCTGATGCGTTTTGAACTGGCTGGCGTCGACGAGGGCGTCACCGTGGTGCAGGAGCGGATCGAGCTGGGCAAGGTGATGTCGCGCGCGGATCAAGGCGCGATCTTCGCTGCCTTGCACGCGGCGCCGCATGGCGTCAAGCGCATGAGCCAGCGCGTCCAGGGCGTGGTGGAAACCTCCAACAACCTGGGCGTGGTGGTGGTGGAAGAGGGCAAGTTGTTCGCCAACCTGATGGTGCGCTCCTTGCTGGATTCCGGTACCTGGATGCTGGCGCGCGAGGTGGAAAGCCTGTTCCTGTTGGCCGGTTGCAAAGTCGAGATGGAAGGCGGCTACCCGGGCTGGGCGCCTAACCCGCAATCCAAGCTGCTGGCCTTGTTCCAGCAGGTCTATGCACGCGAGTTCGGCGACGAGGCTCAGGTGCAAGTGATCCATGCAGGCCTGGAGTGCGGCATCTTGGGTTCCAAGTATCCGGATATGGACATGGTGTCCTTCGGGCCCAACATCCGCGGCGCGCATGCGCCGGGCGAGCGGGTGGAGGTGGAGTCAGTGGGCAAGGCCTGGCATTTGCTGAAGGCGGTGTTGGCTGCGGTGCCGGCGCGCTGAATCTCTGTTAGCTAAGGTTTGATGCGAATACCGGCCAGCGTTAGCTGGCCGGTTTTGTATTGGTCGAGCCGGTTTTGCCCTATGATCACAACAGCCGCGCCGCTGTTATTTCGCATGGAGACTAGCGATGAACGATTCCATCAAGCGATTGCTGCTGACCGGCGGCCTGATTGTGTCGCTGGCCATGGGCATACGCCATGGCTTTGGTTTCTTCATGCCGCCGATGACCCAGGCCTTCGGCTGGAGCCGGGAAGCCTTCGCCTTCGCGCTGGGCCTGCAAAACCTGGTATGGGGCCTGGCTCAACCCTTCGCCGGCGCGCTGGCGGACAGGCATGGTTCCGGCAAGGTGCTGCTGGGCGGCGCCTTGCTTTATGTCGCCGGCCTGGCTTTGATGACGGTGTCCGGCACACCCTTGCTGTTTTCTCTGTCGGCCGGCGTCTTGCTCGGTCTGGCCTTGTCCTGTGTCACTTATAGCGTGATTTTTGGCGTGGTGGCGCGCAGCGTGTCGCCGGCTTACCGTTCGCGCGCGATGGGCATCGTCGCGGCGGCGGGGTCTTTCGGCCAGTTTGCGATGATCCCGGTGGAGCAAGGCTTGATCGACGGCCTGGGCTGGCTGCCGGCGTTGCTGATCCTGGCCGGCTGCGCCGCACTGATGCTGCCCTTGTCCGGCTGGCTGGCGCGCGAGGACCGGCCGGCGCAAACCGCCGCGGCCCAGCATTTGTTGCGAGGGATGGCGGACACCTTCGCCGCCGCCTGGGCGGAACGCGGCTTCCGTCTGCTGATGGCCGGCTATTTCGTCTGCGGCTTTCAGGTCGTGTTCATCGGCGTGCATCTGCCGGCCTATCTGCGCGACCACGGTTTGGGCGGCGGCACCGCTAGTCTGGCG
Organism: Chromobacterium sp. IRSSSOUMB001; assembly: GCF_023507765.1. Taxonomy (NCBI): domain Bacteria; kingdom Pseudomonadati; phylum Pseudomonadota; class Betaproteobacteria; order Neisseriales; family Chromobacteriaceae; genus Chromobacterium; species Chromobacterium sp. IRSSSOUMB001. Next base: position 67,482 of record NZ_JALCYU010000008.1, on the reverse strand, counting down.
CTGGCCTTGATCGGCCTGTTCAACATATTCGGCACCATGGCCTTCGGCGAACTGGGCAGCCGTTGGTCAAAGCCCAGCCTGCTCAGTTTCATTTATCTGATGCGCAGCGTGGTGATCGCGGTTTTTCTGTTACTGCCGCTTAGCGGCGTTTCAGTGGCGGTGTTCGCCGCCGCGATGGGTTTTTTGTGGCTGTCCACGGTGCCGTTGACCAATGGGGTGATCGCCGGCATGTTCGGCGTGCGTCACCTGGGCATGCTGTCCGGCGCGGTGTTTTTCTCGCACCAGTTGGGCAGTTTCCTGGGGGTGTGGCTGGGTGGGGCGCTCTATGATTTGCTCGGCAATTACGATCTGGTATGGGTGCTGGCGATAGCCCTGGGCCTGCTGGCCGCCGCGGCCAATCTGCCGGTGCGCGAAACGCCGTCGGCGAGTTTCGCCAAGGAGGACGCATGAGAGCCTTGCTGCTGTCCGTCGGCGCGGCGCTGCTGTTGGCCTGCTTGACCGGGATGTATCTGCGCGCCGATTTCGTGGTGGACCTGGCCAACCGGGTATGGACTTGTTTTGGCTAAGAACCTGTTCACGAGCTGCTGCGCGTCGGCGGGAGAGTTAGACAGAGGCGTTGAAACCCGCTTCGAAATACCCATGGGGCGTGTATGCATTCCTCTTACCCAGCGCTTTTCGTTTTGCTTCGACGTAAGTCGCGAGGCTTTGAAGAGATTCTAAGAGTTGGTTGGTCTCTTGCGTTTTATCGCGACAAAGGCTTGCGAGCGTGGCTCATCTCGCGGAAACTGGGTGTTTCGGGAGCCGCGTGTTCAAACTTGGACGCGCGCGTCTCTACAGGATGCATGCAATAGAGAAAGACTGGAAGCCGTGTCGGAACATTTACTTAAACAGCACCGCGACGCCATCGACAACATCGATGTGGAAATCCTCAATCTGCTGAACCAGCGCGCCACTCACGCGCGTGAGATCGGCGAGATCAAGGGCGGCGGCATCATCTATCGGCCCGAGCGCGAGGCGCAGGTGCTGCGCCGCGTCAAGGAACTGAATCCCGGTCCCTTGCCGGGCGAGTCGGTGGCGCGCTTGTTCCGCGAGGTGATGTCCGAATGCCTGGCGCTGGAAAAGCCGCTGTCCATCGCTTACCTGGGGCCGGAAGGCACCTTCAGCCAGTTGGCTACGCTTAAGCACTTCGGCCATGCCGCGCGCACGGTGGCCTGTAGTTCGATCGACGAGGCTTTCCGTTTGGTGGAGTCGCGTGGTCTGGATTACGTGGTGGCGCCGGTGGAGAATTCCACTGAAGGCGCGGTGGGCCGCACGCTGGACCTGATGGTGACCAGTCCGTTGAAGATTTGCGGCGAAGTGGTGCTGCGCATTCACCACCATTTGCTGCGCAAAGTGGAGGGCCTGGACGGCATCCGTCGCGTTTACGCGCATGCTCAGGCGCTGGCGCAGTGCCATGAGTGGCTGAACAAGAACCTGCCGGAAGCGGTGGAGCGGGTGTCGGTGGCCAGCAACGCCGAGGCGGCGCGGCTGGCGGCCGAAGACGAGGGCGCGGCGGCGATCGCCGGTCAGGCCGCGGCTGAGCGCTACGCGCTGTTGAAGCTGGCGTCCAATATCGAGGACGAGCCCAACAACACCACCCGTTTCCTGGTATTGGGGCTGCAAGACGTGGGCGCCACTGGCCAGGACAAGACCTCGGTGGTGGTGTCGGCGCCCAATCGTCCGGGTGCGGTCCACCAGTTGCTGGCGCCCATCGCCGGCAACGGGGTGTCGATGAGCAAGTTCGAGTCGCGGCCGTCGCGCGCGGGTTTATGGGACTATGTGTTCTTCATTGATATGGAAGGGCATCGAGACGACGCCAATGTGCAGCAGGCGCTGGCGGGGCTCGCCGAGTGCACTTCCTTTGTCAAAGTGCTGGGCTCTTATCCGCTCGCGGTGCTTTGAATTTTATAGGATGAGGATGCAAGCGGGCCGCGCAGCGGCCCGTTGTGTTTTTGACGTTAATGTTTGATAGGGGAAAAATAAGAATGAAAGCTATCTGCCTGTTTTGCGGCTCCAACAAGGGGATCAAGCCGGAATACGAAGCGGCCGCCCGGGACTTTGGCCGCACCTTGGCCGAACAGGGCGTGACCCTGGTCTACGGCGCCGGCAAGGTCGGCCTGATGGGCGTGGCCGCGGATGCCGCGCTGGCGGCCGGCGGCAAAGTCATCGGCGTGATTCCGGAGTTTCTCAAGGCCAAAGAAGTGGCGCATACCGGCTTGACGGAAATTCATGTCACCGAAACCATGCACCAGCGCAAGGCGCTGATGGCGGAGTTGTCCGACGGCTTCATCGCGCTGCCGGGCGGCTTCGGCACCTTCGACGAATTGTTTGAGATCTTGACCTGGGGTCAGTTGTCCTTGCACGGCAAGCCTGTGGGGCTGCTGGACGCCGCCGGCTATTATCAGCCCTTGCATCGGATGATGGAGCACGCGGTGGCGGAGGGCTTCGCCCGTCCCGGCAATATGGATCTGTTCCGCATCAACGAAGACTTGCCTGCGCTGTTGTCGGATATGCGCGCTTACCAGCCGCGGGAGGTCGCCAAGTGGCTGGACCTGGGCAAGGCTTGAGTCGGCGCTGAAGTCAAGATGCGGGCGAGAGAAACAGCGGCGCAGGGCTGGCGCCGGCTGAAACGGGTGTTGACCTGGCCGCTGGCCTTGCTGGCGGCCTTGATCATCCTGTTCGAAGAGTACGCCTGGGACGAGCTGTCCGCCGCGCTGGGGCGCTTGGCGGCCTGGCCGCCGCTGGCTGCGCTGGAGCGGCGCATCGCCGTCTTGCCGCCGTGGGCTGCCCTGGCGATATTCGCGCTGCCGGCGGCCTTGTTGCTGCCGGTCAAACTAGCGGCGCTGTTCCTGATCGGACGGGGGCACGCGCTGCTGGGCGTGCTGATTATTCTGCTGGCCAAGGTGGGAGGCACCGCGCTGGCGGCGCGGTTGTTTACGCTGACCCGGCCGACGCTGATGCGAGTGTCCTGGTTTGTGCGGCTGTATAATGGCTTCGTTTACTGGCGCGAGCGAATCTTCGAGCGCTTGCGGGCCTCGGCTCCGTGGCGGCTGGCGCATGCGCTGGCCGGGTTTGTCCGGCGCGGCGCGCAGCGGCCGTCGTTCTGGTCGCGGCTGGGGCGTCGTTTGGCTGGGCGTTGGCGCAGGCGGTCATGAAGGGTTTTGAACGGGATAGCGGATGATCATCATCATGAACCGGCTGGCGCCGGAAAGCGAAGTGGCGGCCGTGGTGGCCAAGATACGAGGCGCGGGGCTCAGCGAGCATGTGTCGCGCGGCGCGGAGCGCACCATCATCGGCGCGGTGGGGGACGAACGCAGCTTGTCGCCGGAAATGTTCGAGTCGATGCCGGGGGTGGAGCGGGCGATGCGGGTGGTGCGCGAGTACCGCATCGTCTCCCGGGAGACTCACCCGCAGAACAGCGTGGTGCAGGCGCGAGGTCTGTCCTTTGGCGGCGAAGCCTTGCAGGTGATTGCCGGACCGTCCGCGGTGGAGTCGGCACAGCAGATCGCGCAGGCCGCAACGGCGACGCGGGCCGCCGGTTGCCGGTTGCTGCACGGCGGCGTGTTCAAGCAGCATCCCAGCCCTTACGGCTTCCAAGGCCTGGGGGTTGAGGGCATTGAGCAGTTGATCGCAGCCGGCCGCGCCGAGGGGCTGCCGGTGGTGTCCGAGTTGGCCGATGTGCGCATGCTGGACGTGTTTTTGGAGCAGGGCGTGGACATCATCCAGATTGGTTCGCGCAGCATGCAAAACGTCGAACTGTTGAAGGAGGTGGGGCGCTTGAACAAGCCGGTTATCCTTAAGCGCGGCGTTGCCGCGACCTTGGGCGACTGGTTGATGGCCGCCGAATACATCGCCGCCGGCGGCAATCACAACATTGTGTTTTGCGAGCGCGGCATTCGTAGTTTCGAGCCGGCCTATCGCGCCACGCTGGACGTCAGCGCGATTCCCTTGCTCAAGCGCGAAACCCATTTGCCGGTGATTGTCGACCCCAGTCACGCCGCTGGCAAAGCCTGGTTGGTGCCGGCGCTGGCCAAGGCGGCTTTGGCCGCCGGTGCGGACGGCCTGCTGCTGGACATGCACCCGCAGCCGGAGGCCGCTTTGTGCGAAGCCGATCAGGCCTTGACGCCGGAGGGGCTGGCCGCGCTGATGGCTGAGCTGCGGCCCTTGGCGGAGGCCTTGGGGCGCAGTCTGTAATTGGATTCCAAGCGTCGATGCATGAAAAAAGCCGCGTTTACGCGGCTTTGCTTTTTCCGGTGTCGGCGATCAAACCTTGTGGCGTTCACACAGCGCGCGGAAGGCGCCCATATACTGATCCTGCACATAGGGTTTGAGCAGGGCCAGCACCTGCAGCACGCCACGGTGGCCGGATTCCTCGGTGATCGGCGCCTTGGGGCGTGCGGTTTGTTCGAAAGCGAACCAGAACTTCACCACCAGCCAGATATTGATGCTGACCGGTTCGATGTCTTCCTCGTCCATTTCCAGCAAGCCCAGGCGGATGAATTCGCGGAAGTGCTCGGCCAGGATGTTTTTCAATTCGGTGTTGACGAACTGATGGTACTCCGACTGCATTTGCGGGTTGCGCGCCAGCATGCCCGGCAGGTCGTAGAACATGAAGCGGAACTGCCACATTGCCAGGAAGGCGGTATCCAGGTAGTTAACCAGATCGTCCACCGTCATTTCTCGGTTTTCCGGCACCGCCAGGCGCTGATTGATGAACTCGCGGTACATCAGGAAAATTTGATAGACGATCTCTTCCTTGTTGCGGAAGTGGTAGTACAGGTTGCCCGGGCTGATCCCCAGATGCGCGGCAATGTGATTGGTGGTGATGCTGCGCTCGCCCTGCTCGTTGAACAGCTTGAGGCTCTCCTGGATGATGCGGTCGTAGGTTTTGATTCTGTTTTTGCTCATGATGCGCTTGGGCTGTTCAATGACATTCGGGATGCGCCATTCTAACGCAAATTTGGAGTTCTTGCTCTAATTGTTTGCGCGCGCGCTTCCCGATGTTTTAGGTCAGTGCGGTGTCGCTCTGCTCGGGAAAACATTGCGCCAGGAAGTGGTGCAAGATGGTCTGTTCGATACGATGCCGGTCGCGGGCCGGTATCGCGATGCGCAAGATCAACTGATAGCGTTTTTCGTCGATGGGCTGTAGCGCGATGCGGGGTTCCACTGACGGAATGTCCACCAGATTACGCTTGGCCATGTCCTCCATGTGCTGACGCGCCACTTCCAGATGAGGCTGGCAGGACTCTTCCGCCGCCGCCATCAGCAGGCGCTCGGCGCGAATGGGCGGCACGGAGTAGGCCATGGGGACGTTGACGATGTGCATCACATAGTCGCCCATGTAGTTTTCGCGAATCACCGGCGTGGATAGCAGCAGGCTGTTGGGAAAGGTCAGCGCCCGCCCGGTCATCTGGTGCGAGCTGTGATTGGGTCCGATTTCCATCACCGTGGTGGACAGCAGGCCGATGTCCACCACCCGCCCGCGCACCGTGCCCACTTCGATATGATCGCCCAAGCTGTAGCTGTTGGAGGTCTGGCGCACCAGACCGCCGGACAGGCACATGATTAGTTCCTTGGTGGCCAGGATCAGCGCGGCGGCGAAGGCCAGCATGGATACCGCGATGGTTTGCAGCTCGCTGGCCCAGATCAGGCCGATGCCGGCCAGACCGGAGACGAAGAGGATGTTGCGAGTGTTCACCGACCAACGCCGCTTCGACTCGATCGCTATGCTGTTGTTGGCCGCTAGCAGCCGGTCCACCACCAGGCGGATGATAAGCAGGGCGGCGATCAGGATCAGCGAACGCGCTATTTCGTGCGAGTAGTTGTCGCGCAGATAGCCTATCAAGTCGAACAAGGTGGCCTTGGGCTCCATGTGGTGTCGGTTTCAGCTTCAGTCGTTGAGTTTGACCGCGTGTTCGCGGGTTTCGTGGAATACGATGTCAGGCCAGCGTTCCTGAGTCAGTTGCAGGTTGACGCGGTTGGGGGCCAGGTAGGCGAGGTTGCCGCCGGCGTCGGTGGCGATGTTGATCTGCAGCGCTTTGACGAATTCGTCCAGCTTTTTGCGATCGTCGCAGCTGAACCAGCGCGCGGACCAGATGCTGGCGGATTCGAACATCGCGTCCACGCCGTATTCGGCCGCCAGGCGCGAGGCCACCACTTCAAACTGCAGCACGCCCACCGCGCCCAGAATCAGGTCGCCGCCGCTGTGCGGCTTGAATACTTGCACCGCGCCTTCTTCGCCCAGTTGCTGCAGGCCCTTTTGCAGTTGTTTCAGCTTCAAAGGGTTTTTGATGCGAACGCCGCGGAACAGTTCCGGCGCGAAGAAGGGAATGCCGGTAAAGGTCAGGTCTTCGCCTTCGGAGAAACTGTCGCCGATCTGGATATTGCCGTGGTTGGGAATGCCGATGATGTCGCCGGCAAACGCCTCTTCCACGATTTCGCGGTCGTGGGACATGAAGGTCACTACGCTGGAGGCCGCGATGTCGCGGTTCAGGCGCAGGTGTTTCATCTTCATGCCGCGCTCGAACTTGCCGGAGCACACGCGCAGGAAGGCGATGCGGTCGCGGTGCTTGGGGTCCATATTGGCCTGGATCTTGAACACGAAACCGGAGAACTTGCCTTCGGTGGGCGCGACTTCGCGCACGGTGGCGTCGCGCAGCTGCGGCGCGGGCGCCCAGTTGATCAGCGCGTCCAGGATTTCGCGCACGCCGAAGTTGTTGATGGCGGAGCCGAAGAATACCGGGGTCAGTTCGCCGGCCAGGAATTCGTCCAGATTCCACTCATTGGATGCGCCCTTGACCAGTTCGATCTCCATGCGCAGCTGTTCCATTTCCAGCGGGAACAGCTGGTCCAGGCGCGGGTTGTCTATGCCCTTGATCACTTCCACGTCGGTGATCAGCTTTTCCGCGCCCGGTTCAAACAGGATGACCTCGTCGTTCAGCAGGCTGTAGACGCCGCGGAAGGCCTTGCCCATGCCGATGGGCCAGGTGATGGGCGCGCAGCGGATCTTCAGCACGTTCTCCACTTCGTCCAGCAGCTCCAGGCTGTCGCGCACCTCGCGGTCGTACTTGTTCATGAAGGTGACGATGGGCGTGCTGCGCAGGCGGCAGACGTTCAGCAGCTTGATGGTCTGCTCCTCCACGCCCTTGGCGGCGTCGATCACCATCAGGGCGCTGTCCACCGCGGTCAGCACGCGGTAGGTGTCTTCGGAGAAATCCTGGTGGCCGGGAGTGTCCAGCAGGTTGACGGTGTGGTCGCGGTATTCGAACTGCATCACCGAGGACGCCACCGAGATGCCGCGCTGCTTCTCGATCTCCATCCAGTCGGAGGTGGCGAACTTGCCGCCTTTCTTGCCCTTGACGGTGCCGGCCATCTGAATGGCGCCGGAGAACAGCAACAGCTTTTCGGTGAGCGTGGTCTTACCGGCGTCAGGGTGGGAGATGATGGCGAAGGTGCGGCGGTGGGACACTTCTTCGGCGATGCGGGCGAGTTCGGCGGACATGGGATTGCTTGTATTGGAATTCGATAAAGCCGAGTATTTTACCGGACTTGCCTTACGGTGGAAGTTTTATGTTAGTATTGATAATGATTATCATTAACAAAATAAAACCGTGATGCCTTGCTCTCGTCTTTCTCCGCCTTGCCCCGATTCTATTTTCCGTGCCCCCAATCCGCCGCGCTTCCGTCCCAAAGCTCTGGTTCTGAGCCTGGCTTGCCTGGCTGCGCCAAGCGTCTGGGCCGCCGAAGCGCCGGCGCGCCTGGATACCGTTCACGTCACCGCCGACGGCCCGCAGGCGCGGGTAGGTAGCAATAAGCTGGACCGCGAGGAAATTGAGCGGCCGCAAGCCCCCTCCCTGGCCGAAGTGCTGGACGCGCTGCCTGGTGTCAATGCCGGCGGCTCGCCGCGTCCTGGCGGTCAGACCATCAATGTTTGGGGTTTTGACGCGGTTGAGCATGTCCCGGTAACACTGGACGGCACCGCTCAGAATTTTGATAAATACCAGCAGGGCACATCATTTGTGGATCCTGAACTGTTGGGTTCGGTAGAGGTGTTGAAAGGCGGGCATTCTCCGTTCTACGGCAACGGCGCGTTTGGGGGCGTGGTCAAAGCGGAAACCAAAACAGTAAGCGAGTTGCTTCTGCCGGGTAAGTCGGTGGGCGGCTTCGCCAAGCTGTCTTATCAAGATAACGGCCATCGCTTTGGCCAGTCTTTGGCCGCTTATACTGGCGGAGCCGGCAAGCCGCTGGATTTGTTGGCTTACATCACGCACAGCCGCGGGGGAGATGGCGAGCAGGCAAATGGCCGGACATACCATTTCTCGGGAGGTTCTCAGCGCTCCGGGATGTTGAAGCTGACTTGGCGGCCGGCGATCGGGCATCAGTTCAAGCTGGGTTTTGTTCAGCAAAGTGAGCAGCTGAGAACACCATGGGCTGCACGTGGAGGCGATATCCCCGCGCCTACTGAATGGGAAATCCAGAAGTTGGGCCTAGAAGAAGCTTGGCTGAAGAAAACAGTGTGGCGTGAGCAGGATGTTGACTCCGTGAGCGCCGAGTGGAGCTATGCCAGTCCTGATTTGTCGTGGCTGGATTGGCAATTGACTTATAGCCAGTCTCGGCGATTTCAACATGACCGCCGTCCGGAAAGTGCGTGGAAGGTTGATTTCCGTAATTCTTATGGCCAGGAAAGTTGGGTGACGCAACGCGACAAGACGCTAGAGTTTCGTAACGTCGCCAATGTAGGGGAAGGCTGGGCAAGTCAAACGATTACCACGGGGGTAAGTTGGTCGCAGAAAGATTGGGACCCTTTGACTTATTTGGCGCCTCAGGCCAAAAACGCGGACTACAACTATGGTTGGATCAATCCTTATGGTTCCTCCAAGGGCAAGGAAACCATGCGTTCCGCGTACTGGGTGCATGAGTGGCGACCATTGGCGGAGCTGAAAATTATGCCGTCGCTGCGCTATGACCATGTGCAGTTGCAGGGGCGTCCCAACCTGGCGCCGATTTATAGCGACGCGTCGGCTGGACATGACTACCGGCCTGTCAGTTATGCCGGCTGGTCGCCGCGTCTGGCGCTGGCCTGGCAGTTCGCGCCAAGTTGGACGGTGGATGCGGCCTATGCCCATACCTGGCGTGCGCCTAATGTGGACGAGGTCTACCATGTTCAGACCAGGAACTCCACCCTATCTGGCACCAGCCGTCAACTGAAACCCGAAACCCTTGATGCTTTACGTCTGGGTGTAAGTTTTGATGGAGTGGGAGTGCTTGCAACGGGTGATCGGCTGTCTGCTTCTTTGGCTTGGTTCCAGCAAAATGTGCATGACAATATTTGGATGCGCCTTGGCAACAAGAGAACAGGCGATGCGCCAGGCGTCGAGCCGCCGAAAGGTACGGGTTTTTACCGGAACTTGCCAGGTTATGTTATTCAGGGTTTTGAACTGGATAGTCACTATCAGTGGCGTGGCTGGTTCGGTAGCCTCTCCTTATCGGCCATGACGGGTCAGCATGCGCATAGTCTGCGTGATCCTTGGGGCAAGTCTGAGCCTATGGTGCAAATTCCTCCGCGGAAGGCAGTGCTGACTTTGGGGCATACCTTCCGGAAACTTGGGCTTACCGTGGGCGGGCAGGGCAAGTTCGTTCGCGCTCAGGATAGGGTTCCGCAAGCGGTCAATCCAGAAGTGATATATGGCTTTGCCCCGCAACATGGCTACGCCTTGGCGGGACTGTTTGCCAGCTGGCAGCCGACAGGCAAGCTTAAAGGGGTAGAGGTGCGGGCTGCGGTGGATAATCTGTTTAATCGGGAGTACACCCCCTATCTGACCGAGGGCGCGGAAGGCATGGGGCGGGCGATCCGCACCAGCGTGTCCTGGCGTTTCTGAGGGAACGCGGCTTGCGTTTGATTTGAGACTAGGAGGGGCCGCAGGCCCCTCCTTGCGTTACAATGGCGCTCCAAATCCCTCGCAAAGGAGCGTCTTCGTGTTTACCGGTATCGTCCAAGGGGTGGCGGAAGTGATCGCCATCACGGAGAAGCAGGACTTCCGTACCCATACGCTGCGTTTGCCGGCGGCCTTGCTGCCCGGCCTGGAGCTGGGCGCCTCGGTGGCTCACAACGGCTGCTGCCTCACTGTCACCGCCATCAACGGCGATCAAGTTTCCTTCGATCTAATGCGCGAAACCCTGCGCGTCACCAACCTCGGCCTGTTGCAAACCGGCAGTCTGGTCAATATCGAGCGCGCCGCGCGCTTCGGCGACGAGATCGGCGGCCATGCGATGTCCGGCCATATTCTGTGCATGGCCAAGGTGGCCCGGGTGATCGATCTGCCCAATAACCGCACCGTCTGGTTCGAATTGCCGGCGGAACACATCAAATACGTGTTCGCCAAGGGCTATATCGGTATTGACGGCATCAGCCTGACCATAGGCGAGGTGGCGGACAATCGCTTCTGCGTGCACCTGATTCCGGAAACCCTGGAGCGCACCATCATCAAGTCGCGCAAAGTGGGCGATCTGATCAATATCGAAGTGGACCCGCAGACCCAGGCCATCGTGGAGACGGTGGAACGGGTGCTGGCCCAGCGCGGGACCGCGGCGTGAACCTGGCCGGCCGGCGCGTGCTGGCCTCCTGGAGCGGCGGCAAGGACTCCTGCCTGGCGCTGTGGCGCGCGGTGCAAGCCGGCGCCAGCCCGCAAGCTTTGCTGACGATGGCGGACGAGAGCGGCGAGCGTTCGCGCTCGCACGGTTTGCGCCCGGAAGTGCTGGCGCTGCAGGCCGCTGCGCTGGGCCTGCCCTTGCGGGTGGGGCGCGCGAGCTGGGCCGGCTACGAGGCCGAGTTCATCGTCCGGCTGGGCGAGGCCCGCGCCGACGGTTGCGAGGCGGTGGTGTTCGGCGACATCGATCTGGACGCTCACCGCGAGTGGGAGGAGAAGGTCTGCGCCGCGGCCGGCCTGCAGGCATGGCTGCCGTTGTGGCAGCAGCCGCGCGCCGCCTTGGTACGGGAGTTCATCAACGCGGGCTTCAGCGCCCGCATCGTGGTGGTGAACACCCGGCTGGCGAGCGAGCAGTGGTTGGGCCGCGAACTGAGCCACGAACTGGTGGACCGGATGCTGGCGGAAGGCCTGGACCCTTGCGCCGAGGCCGGCGAGTTTCACACCCTGGCAATGGACGGGCCTTTGTTCGCTCAGCCCTTGCGCTTGCGCGACGGCGACATCCATCGCCATGGAGATTATGTCAGCCTGGACCTATTGCCCGGCTGAGAGCCTGTTCAGAGTCTCGCGAGCAAGTGCGAGCCTTTGAACAGGCTTTGAAAATGAATTCAGGCGGGCGGCGGCCCGCGCCAAAAACAAGTGCTTACGAAGGAAGATGGTATGACTATTTCCCCGATTCAGGACATTATCGCCGACATCAAGGCCGGCAAGATGGTGGTGCTGGTGGACGCCGAGGACCGCGAGAACGAAGGCGACCTGGTCATGGCGGCGGAGTTCGTCACCCCGGAGGCGATCAACTTCATGGCCAAGTTCGGCCGCGGGCTGATCTGTCTGACCTTGACCGAGGAGCGTTGCCAGCAGTTGAACCTGCCGTTGATGGTTAGCAATAACGGCACTCCGTACAGCACCAACTTCACCGTGTCCATCGAGGCCGCCGAAGGCGTGACCACCGGCATTTCCGCGGCGGACCGAGCCCGCACCGTGCAAGCCGCGGTGGCGCGGTTGGCCAAGCCGGCGGACTTGGTGCAGCCGGGTCATATCTTCCCGCTGAAAGCGCAAAAAGGCGGCGTGTTGATCCGCGCCGGCCACACCGAGGCCGGCTGCGATCTGGCGATGCTGGCGGGTTTGGAGCCGGCCGGCGTGATCTGCGAAATCATGAACGACGACGGCACCATGGCCCGCCTGCCAGAACTGGTGGAGTTCGCGCGCGAGCATGGCTTGAAAGTGGGCACCATCGCTGACTTGATCCAATACCGCAGCCGCACGGAATCGCTGGTGGAGAAGGTGGGGCAACGACCGGTGGACACCCCGTTCGGCGCGTTCGACTTGCATGTGTTCCGCGACATCACCACCCGCGCCACTCACTTGGCCCTGGTCAAGGGCGAGATTGAGGCGCAGCGCGAAACCCTGGTGCGCGTGCACGAACCCTTGTCCGTGATCGACGTATTGGCGCCCTTGTGCAGCCAGCATTCCTGGACAGTGCCGAATGCGCTGGAAATGATAGAGGAAGCCGGCCACGGCGTCGTGGTATTGCTGTACCGCGATGAAACCGGCGAGGACTTGGCGCAGCGCGCGCTGGGCCTGGAGCAGCAGAAGCAGCGTTGGGACAGCAAGACCTTCGGCATCGGCGCGCAAATGCTCAAGGCGCTGGGCGTGGGCAAGATGAAGCTGATGACCGCCCCGGTGAGCTTGTCGTCCATGACCGGCTTCGACCTGGAAGTGACCGGGTTTTGTCAGCCGCGGGCCTTCCACGTGGACGAGGAATGAGCGGCGGCGCAATGGATAAGGTCCGGGGATTGAGGTAGAATCTCCGGTTTTCCGTAGTGATTCCGCCGCGAGGAACAAGATGCTTCAAGCTATCCAGCGTATAGAACCCGATCTGATGGGCAAGGGCCTGAAAATCGGCGTTGTGATGTCGCGTTTCAACACCCCGGTTTGCGAAGGCTTGCGCGATGCCTGCCTGGGCGAGCTGGCCCGGCTGGGCGTGGCCGCCGAGGACGTGACCCTGGCCACGGTGCCGGGCGCGCTGGAAGCGCCGCTGGTGTTGCAAACCATGGCCAAGAGCGGCCGCTTCGACGCGCTGGTGGCGCTGGGAGCGGTGATCCGCGGCGAAACCTACCATTTCGAACTGGTGTCGAACGAATCCGGCGCGGGCGTGACCCGCGTGGGCCTGGACTTCGACATCCCGATCGCCAACGCGATTCTGACCACCGAAACCGACGAGCAGGCCGAAGTGCGCATGGAAGTCAAAGGCCGCGAGGCCGCTGCCGTGGCGGTGGAGATGGCGAATCTGCGGAAGCGCATCCTGCGCGGCTGATCGGCTCCCGCCAAGATACCGGAGCCGGGCGTGCCCGGCTCACCGCTCTTTACAAGGAACACCTCTATGAAAACCGCTCGCCGCCGCGCCCGCGAATTTGCCATCCAAGGCATTTACGAATGGGAGTTGAACCCGGATCGTCCGGCCTCCCTGATCGAAAAGCATCTGCGCGAGAATGAATACTTCGCCAAGGCCGATGAGGCCCTGTTCCGCGAAATCCTGTACGGTGTGCTCAGAGACGTCGGCACGCTGTCCAACCAGATCGGCCGCTACTACGAGCGCGCCGAAGACGAAGTCAGCCCGGTGGAACGCGCCGTGCTGTTGATGGCCGCGCTGGAACTGACCCAGCATCCGGAAACCCCGTATCCGGTGATCATCAACGAAGCCATCGAAATCACCAAGACCTTCGGCGGCACCGATGGTCATAAATTCGTCAACGGCGTGCTGGACAAGCTGGCCGCCGAAGTGCGCGCCGACGAAGTGGCGTCGCAGAAGGCGCGTCGCCAAAACTGAGGCCTTGTCGCCGGCGCTGTCAGATTGGAACACACCCGCGACCGCGGGTGTTTTTGCATCGGCCGAGCAGAAAGATCGTGATGAATGAATTTGAATTGATCCGCCGCTATTTCACGCGTCCGGCCGGCGGCGCGGTCCTGGGCGTTGGAGACGATGCCGCCATTCTGCGGCCGACGCCGGGTTGCGATCTGCACGTATCGGTGGACATGCTGGTGGAGGGGCGTCATTTCTTCGCCGACGTCGAGCCGGAAGCGCTGGGTCATAAAACGCTGGCGGTGAATTTGTCCGATATGGCGGCGATGGGCGCCGCGCCGCGCTGGGTGGTGTTGTCGCTGGCTCTGCCGGCGATGGACGAGGCCTGGGCCGCCGGCTTCTCCCGGGGGTTTTTCGCCTTGGCGGAGCGTTACGGGGTCGATGTGATCGGCGGCGATACCACGCGCGGCCCGTTGACGCTGTCGGTAACCGTGGGGGGGGAGACTCCGCGAGGCCAGGCGCTGCGCCGCGCCGCCGCCCGCGTGGGCGACGACGTTTGGGTTAGTGGTGAGCTGGGTCTGGGGGCGATGGCGGTGCGCAGCCGGCTGGGCAAGATCGCGCCGCTGCCGGACGGTTTGCGCGAGGCGGCCTGGCGCAAGCTGGAATACCCGGAGCCGCGCATCCCCCTGGGCCTGGCTTTGCTGCCGCTGGCGCATGCCGCCGCCGATGTGTCCGACGGCCTGCTGTCGGACCTCGGCCATATCGCCGCCGCTTCTCAGACGGCGGTGGAAGTATGGGCGGACGCCTTGCCGTCGCACCCGCTGGCGGAGGCCGGGCGTGGGCAATGGCTGGATTGCCTGGCCGCGGGCGGCGACGATTACGAACTGGTATTCACCGCGCCGGCCGCGCATCGAACTCAGATCGAGGCCTGCGCCGAGACGGCTGGCTGTCGCCTGAGCCGCATCGGCCGCATCGCGGCGGGCCAGGGCGTCAGCCTGCTGGACGGCGCCGGCAACATCATTCAACTGGAAAGCACCGGCTATGACCATTTCAAATGAGACGGAAACCCTGAAGCTGCAGCCGAACTGGCGCTTTGTTCTGAGCCATCCCGCCCATTTCCTGGCTTTCGGTTTCGGCAGCGGCCTGGCACGCAAGGCGCCTGGGACCTGGGGCACGGTGGCCGCCTATCCCTTGTTTTTTGTCCTGCACGCGCTGGGCGTGCAAGGTCTGGCGTTGGCGGCGTTGTGTCTGCCGCTGTTCATCGCCGGGATCTGGATCTGCGGCTACAGCGGCCGGGCGCTGGGCGTGCACGACTACGGCGGCATCGTCTGGGACGAGATCGTCGCCATGCTGCTGGTGCTGGCCTTCGCGCCGGCCACGCCCTTGGCCTGGCTGCTGGCTTTTGTCTTGTTCCGCTTTTTCGACATTCTCAAGCCCTGGCCTATCCGCTGGCTGGACCGTCACGTGGGCGGCGGTTTTGGCGTGATGGTGGACGATCTGCTGGCAGCCTTGTTCGCGCTGGCGGTGCAGTGGGGAGTTTGGCGTTTGCTGTAAGAACCTGTTCAAAGTTTGCTGCGCTTCGTGAAGCGTTGCACGGTGAGTACAAGCTCAAAATGCTCATGTACCACTCGACCATTCCGATTTCTCAGCCGTTTTCGCCGTGTCTCGCTCTTGCTCGCGAGACTTTGAATAGGCTGTAAGAGTCTGTTCAGTATGGAAATGAAAAGGGGCCGTCGGCCCCTTTTTTCATAGCCGCAGCGCACTCAACGTACTACCACGGTGCAAGTGGTGCCCGCCACCAGAACCTGTCCAGCCGGCAGTGTGTCCAGCTCAATGCGCACCGGCACCCGCTGCGCCAGCCGCACCCAGTTGAAGGTGGGGTTGACGTCGGCCAGAAGTTCGCGACCGGTGCCCGCGTCGCGGTCGGTGATGCCGCGGGCGATGCTGGCGACGTGGCCGCGCAATGTCGGGCCGCCGCTGAGCAGGGTGATCTCCACCTTGGCACCGAGCTTGAGCAAGGGCAGCTTGGTTTCCTCGAAATAGCCTTCCACCCGATAAGAATTACGGTCTATCAGCGCCAGTTTGGGCGCGCCGACGGCGGCGAAGTCCCCGACGTGGACATTGAGGTTGGTCACGTAGCCATCCGCCGGGGCGCGCACCACGGTGCGCTCCAGATTCAGGCGGGCCAGATCGCGGGCGGCCAGCGCCGCCTGATATTGGGAGCCGGCGGCGGCGGCGGCGAAGCTCGCGGTTTCGCGGTTTTCGGCGGAAACCACGGCGCTGTCCAGGCTGTCGCGTCGCGCCGCCTCCTTGCCGCGGCGGTTTTTCTCGGTGCGCTGGCCGTCCAGCGCGGCTTCAGCCTGGGCCAACGCCGCCGCGTAGCGGACGCGGTCCACGACGAAGAGCACGTCGCCTTTATGCACGGGTTGATTGTCCTTGACGGCCACCTGGGTCACCAGGCCGGCCACGTCGGCGGAGAGCGTGATCACGTCGGCGCGCACGCGGCCGTCGCGAGTCCATGGGGAGTGCATGTAGTGGTCCCACAGCGCCTTGCCCAGCCAGACGGCGAGCGCCAGCAGCAGCAAGGTGGTCAGATAGCGGATGAGGGTGTTGGTTTGCATTTTGATTGTCCGAAATAGGGTTTCAGCGCTTGTTCAAAGCCCTGCGGGCCAGGCCTGGGCGAGCGGTGCGTTCAATAGAGCAATAGCGCCAGGCCGCTGAACACGCAGATCAGCAGGCTGAGGCGGAATAAGGCCGGGTGCCATACCCGGCGGTAGACGCCGGCTCGGCCCAGCAGCCAGTCCAGTCCGGCCTGACACAGCAGGCTGAACAGGAATAAGGGCAGCAGGGTGGGAATCAGAATGCCGAACACGGCGATTTCACGAGTCATGGTCAGTTCCTTGCGCTGCGCTTGCGGCGGCTTCGGCCACATCCAGCAATGAGGTGTGGATCAGGTGCAGATCGGCCAGCGCGCGTTGAATCCGCGCGGCGCGTTCGGGCTCCGCCAGCGCCAGATGGGCGCGCAGAACCGGACCGGCCGCCCGCATGGTGGCGATGGCTTGTTGCAGCCGCTCCGGCGACGGCGAGGCGAAATAGCGCGCCAGTTGCGCCACGGTATGTTCCAGATCGGCGCGCAACTGCGGAGACGGCGATTCCGCGGTCAGGGTGCGCAGATTGATGACCGCCAGCCCCAGTTCCAACAGGGTGATGGCCTGCGCGGTGATCGCCTGCTTGAGTTCGGCCTGGGCGGGGCTCAGCGTGTTCAGCAGATTGAGCAGGTCGCGGATGCGGTTCTCGTAGCGTTGCTTCAAGTGCGGCAGCTTGGCGTCGCAGGCGCGGCGCGCCTCCCGCCACAAGGCGGCGGCGATGTGGCGCGGCGAACCCATGGTGTGTTCAGGCAGCACCAGTTGGAAAAAGGCCGCCGCCAGGGCCAATCCCAGAATGCGGGCGATGCCGTTGTTGAGAAAGGCGACGATGTCGTAATTCATCTGGTTTTGCGGGTTGATCGCATTGGCCAGCACGATGGTCATGCCGGCGCCGACGCCGGCGTACTTGGGCAGGCATTTCAGATAGCTGCCCAGCGCCAGAAAGGGCAGCAGGCCCAGCATCAGCATTGGAAAGCCGTTGCCCTGGCTCAGCAGCCAGAACAAGCTGATATAGGCCAGCGGGGTGCCCAGCGCGAAGCCGGTCAGGAACTGTTTCACCATCAGCACCGGCCGCGGCGAGGAGGCGGCCAGGCCGCAGAGCACGGTAGCCAGCAGCACGGCTTCCAGCGCGCTGGGCCAGGCCAGCCAGTACCAGGCGATGGACAAGGTGCCCAGGGTCAGCGCCGCGCGCACGCCGCCGGCTACTGCCACCGGCAACGGGGTGCCCGGCACATAGGCCGCCAGCGAGCTGATTTGCTGCGGCGTCTTGCTGGCGAAGCCGTGGTAGACGCCGACGAAGGCGTGCATTTCCTCAATGAAGCGGGTCAGAAGCTCGGTGGCGGTGTCAAAGTCTATGCGCCAGTGCTCGGCTTGCTCGCCGCCTGGCAAGTGAGCGCGCGCGGCCTCGATGCGGCGCGGCCAGCCGGCGCGGAGGCGCCCTAACTGCTTCTCCGTGTCCTGGGCTTCCGAGGCGTTGCGCGCAGGGCCGTCGGGACCGCTGAGCACGGCGGCCACTTCGGAGAACAAGGGCAGCAGCAGGCTGGGCAGCGGCGAATCGGCGTCGCGGCGCAGCCGCTCCATTTGCCGATGCAGAGTGTGAAAAGTGGTCAGCGCGGCCATGAAGGTGGCGTTGAAGGCGTGCAGTTGGTTGCTGCGTGAGCGCACGTTGCCGGCTTCGAAGAAAGCGGTGGCGCGGCCGGCCTCCAGCGCGGCGATGTCGGCGGCGAATTTGAGCTGGGCCTGTTCCAGGTCGCGGGCATGCAGTTTCTGAGCCAGCGCGTCCTGACACAGCAGAATGAAGCGCAGATAGCGGCCGCGCACATTGCTAACCACCTGTTCGGCCTGATAGCGCGGAAACACGATGTCGTAGACCACCGCGCTGCAGATCAGGCCCAGCGAGATTTCCGAGACTCGGGTCACCGCCAGATCAAACACCGTCAGCGGATGGCCTATGGCCGGCAGCGCGATGATGCAGGCGGTATAGCCGGCCAGCACGAAGCCGTAGGAGCGCGAATTGCGATACAAGGTGGCGCAGCCGGCGCACAGCCCTATCCATAGCGACAGCGCCGCCAACAGCAAGATTGGCTGCGAGGCCAGCATGCCGACCAGGATCAAGGCCGCGGCGCAGCCGGCCAGGGTGCCCAGCAACCGGTAAAAGCCTTTTTCCAGTACCAGGCCGCTTTGCGGCGAACCGACGATGAGCACGGTGATCAGCGCGGTGCCCGGCGAGTCGAAGCCCAGGCGGAAGGCGAGCCACAAGGCGGCGAAACCGGCCAGCAGCGTTTTGAGGATGAAGATCCAGCGCTCGCCCTCCAGGCGCAGCCAGTCTTGACCTGCGCTGCGTAGCGCTCGGCCCAGCAAACGACGCCGGGCGGCGAGGCTAGCCGTGGTCATCATTGGATACCGCACGGTTCAGATTGCCGAGCTGGCGCAGATAGAACTGCTCTTGCTGTTGCATCTCCTCGGCGCTGAAGCCGTCGAAGGTATTGCCCAGATTGCCCCATACATCGGGCAGCAGTTTGCGGATGCGATCGCGGCCGGCCTCGCTGAGGGTGACGGCGACCGCGCGGCGGTCGTCGCTGAGCCCGCCGCGACGGATCAGGCCCTGCTTTTCCAGATCGTTGCAGATGCGGGTCATATTGGCCGGTTTTTGCGAGCAGGTTTCCGCCAGCGAGCCGGGCGTCATCGTTTCTTGTTCGGAGCCGTAGAGCACCGCCAGCACCAAGTAGCTGCTTTCGGTCAGCCCATGTTTGCGCAGGGCGGCGTTGGTCAGGTCCTGGATGCGCTTTTGCACGTGATAGTTCAGCCGCGTCAGTGTGAGCAGCGATAGCGGGAACTCCGGAATCCTGGTCTTGACGCGTAGCAGGCGCTTGCGGGTTTCTTCGAAGTGACTCATTTGACTTCTCCGTCGGCGATGGGGGTTTGGGGTTCAATGCCGCCGCCCAGCGCGGCCATCAGCGCGGCGTAGCTGTCCAGGCGCTGGGCTTGGGCCTGCGCGCGCTTTTGCCGGGCGGATAGTTCGCTCAGCCGCAGCTGTCGCACCGCGCTCTGATCGTTGAGTCCGGCGCGGTAAGCCTGCTCGGCCAGTGCCCGCTCGCGGCTGGCGGCGTCTAGCGCCTGATCGGCCTGCCGGCTCTGCTGGTCCGCGGAGCGGGCGCGGACGATGGCGCTGGCGGTTTCGCTCAAGGCGTTGATCAAGACGGCGTTGTAGCTTTCCACCGCCTGATCGTAGGCGGCGGTTTGGGCGCGCAATTGGCCGCGCAGGCGGCCGCCTTCGAATATCGGCAGGCTGATCGCCGGCGCGAAGCCGCGCAAAGCCGCGGCAGGAGACAACAGATCGGCAAAACCTATTGCCTGATAGCCGACGAAGGCGCTGATGTTGATGTTGGGGTAGAACGCGGCGCGCGCGACCTTGATGCGCGCGGCCTCGGCCTCTACTCGCCAGCGTTGCGCGCTCAGGTCCGGCCTGCGGCCCAGCAATTGGGCCGGCACTGCGGCGAGCGGGTCCAGCGGCTGATCCAGGCGCAGCGTTGGGCGTCGCGGACGGTTTTGGGTGTCGGGCGTTTGGCCGCTGAGCGCGGCCAGCTGGTTGCCCAATGTGGCGATGCGTTCGTCGATCTGTTCCAACTGGGCGCGGGCGGCCGGCAGCTTGCCGCGTTGCTGCTCCACTTCCGGTTGCGCGGTCAGCCCGGCGGCCTTGCGGCGCAGGCTGAGATCCAGCAGCGCCTGCTGTTGTTGCAGCGCGGCTACGGCCAGGTCTTTTTGCTGGTATTGCTCGGACAGTTGCAGATAAGCGCGGATAACCGCGGTTTCCAGGTTCAGCGCGCTTAGCCGGGCGTCGGCCGCGGCCATCTGCGCGTCGCTCAGCGACGCCGACAAGGCTTGGCGTTCCCGTCCCCACGCGTCCAGATCGTAACTGAGATTGACGGCGGCGCGGGTTTGCCAGTCGTAATTGCCGTGGCCCGCCGGCGGGACAAGATTTTTTTCAGCATGCAACTGCCGGGTGCTTTGCCATTGCGCGTTGATTTGCGGTTGGGCGGCCGCGGCGCTGGCCTCGCTTAGCGCCTGGGCCTGACGCAGCCGCGCTTCGGCGCCGCGCAGGCCTGGATTGTCTTGCAAGGCCAGGCGGATCAGTTGTTCCAGCTGAGGATCCCGCCATTGCCGCCACCAGTCCGCGGAGGGCATCCCGGCCCAGGGCGCGTTCAATGCGGGCGGCGTTTTAAGCTGAGATGCAGGTTTGACGGCGTCCATTTGGGCGCAGGCGCTAAGCATGAGCGCGCCGGCAAGGGCGAGGGTGGCGGGAAACGGCTTCATCTGTTCATCCATGTTTTACATCTATGTATATTTTATTTGTTGATATTACATTTGTAAAACATAATTTGATGGGCGCGGCAAAGCCATGCTCCCCATATTCCTGGCCATGCCATCTCCGACTGACGCAAATCAAGCGCATGGCATTAAATATGGTCGGCAGAGTAATGACGAGTGTATTATTTGGGTTTGCTTAATAAATACGGCGGATAAACCGGGCCGCGCGGCGAGCTTGCGCCCGGTTTGCCGCATCGTCGGCGATTTTTGGAGACACCATGCGAGCGGGCCTTTCCTTGAAGCAGCGTTTGTTGTTATTGATTTTTAGCGTGATTGCGTTGACTTGTCTGCTGGGCGGCCTGGTGCTGCGCAGCATGCACCAGCAAATGATGGCCGATCGGCAGGATTTGATTCGCGGTCAGGTGGAAAACGCCTTGAGCCTGGTGGCCAATTACGAGGAGCAGGCAGCCGCCGGTGTTTTGCCGGAGGCAGAGGCGCAGCGGCAGGCACTGCTGGCGCTGACCCGGCTGCGTTTTGCCGGCAAGGAGTATTTCTTCACCTTGGACAAGGGGCTGATCTGGCTGGCGCACGGGGTCAATCCCAAGTTGGTGGGCAAGGACATGCACGCGGTCAAGGATTCCAGCGGCAGCAGCCTGGGCGACAAGTTCGACCAGACCCTGCGTCAGGGGCAGGGCAAGGGCTTTGCGGAATTTGTCTGGGACAAACCCGGCTCGGCGGAGCCGCAACCCAAACTGGCGTATTTGCAGTCCAGCCCGCGCTGGGGCTGGGTGGTGGGCACCGGCTTGTATATGGACGACGTATGGGCGGCTTTGCGTGTGCAACTGCTGGGCGTGGCGGTCCAGGTGCTGTTGATCGCCGCGGTGTGTGGCGGTTTGGGCTGGTGGCTGTTCCGCAGCGTGACGCGGCAGCTGGGCGCGGAGCCGGCGCAGACCGCGGCCGTGGTGCGAGAAATCGCCGGCGGACGGCTGGATGTGCCCGTGCCGGTCCGGGCGGGCGACAAGGACAGTTTGATGGCCAATATCGCTCATATGCAGCAGGCTTTGCGGCAGATGGTGGCGGACATCGTGGCCAGCGCCGGTGAGCTGGGGCGTTTGAGCGAGGAGGTGGTATCCGGCGCGCAGGCGGTGGCGGA
This sequence comes from Chromobacterium sp. IRSSSOUMB001, assembly GCF_023507765.1. Classification (NCBI taxonomy): domain Bacteria; kingdom Pseudomonadati; phylum Pseudomonadota; class Betaproteobacteria; order Neisseriales; family Chromobacteriaceae; genus Chromobacterium; species Chromobacterium sp. IRSSSOUMB001. The sequence goes on along the minus strand of NZ_JALCYU010000008.1, from coordinate 45,831 downwards.
CAACTCCCAGCAGCAAAGCGAAAGCGCCACCTCGATGGCGGCTTCGATCGAAGAGCTGACAGTCAGCATCAATCACATCTCGCAATACGCTCAGGATGCGCGCCAGGTATCGCAGCAGTCCGGCAGTTTGTCGGACGAAGGGGGCGAGGTGATCGCCAAGGCGGTGGCGGAGATGAAGGGCATCAGCGAGACGGTGGACCTGACCGCCGGCGCGATTTCTGCGCTGGCGGACAAGACCGCCACCATCTCCAGCATCATGCAGGTGATCAAGGATATCGCGGACCAGACCAATCTCCTGGCCTTGAACGCGGCCATCGAGGCGGCGCGCGCGGGTGAAACCGGCCGCGGCTTCGCGGTGGTGGCGGATGAGGTGCGCAAGCTGTCCGAACGCACCGCGCAGGCCACGGAAGAGATCGCCGGAATGATAGACGAGATCCAGCTCAGCTCCGACCAGTCGCGCGCCAATATGAGCCAGACCGTGGAGCGGGTGCGCGCCGGGCTGGCGCTGGCCGAGCAGGGCGGGGAGATGATTCAGCAGATACGGGGCAGCGCCGGTCAAGTGGTGCAGGTGGTGCGCGATATTTCCCATGCCCTGCAGGAGCAAGGCATTGCCAGCCAGGACATCGCCCGCCATGTGGAGCAGATCGCCCAAGTGGCCGCGGGCAACGCCGCCGCCGCCACCCAGGCGTCCAGCGGCATCCAGAGCATGGACGAGGTGACCGGCGGCCTGCGCCAGACGGTGGCCGGTTTCCAGGTGTAGCGCCGGAAGGGAGCGTGGATTTTTAGAGCCTGTTCAAAGTCTCGCGAGCCAGGGCGAGGCAAGGCGAAAACAAGCGAAAAAGCGAAATGGTCGAGAGGTAAATGAACATTTCGAGCTTGTACTCGCCGTGCAACGCTTCACGAAGCACAGTAGATGCTGAACAGGCTTTTACGGGAAGTTTGCGTCTAGGTGATAGGGACGGGAGCGGTTTGCAGCTACAATACCGCCTCGTTGAATAGACACCAACCCGTACTGGAATTCAAGATGTTGCGCATTACCGAATTAAAACTGCCGCTGGACCACGCCCCGGAAGAACTTAACGTCGCGATCGCGGCTTATCTGGGCGTGCCGGAGCAGGATATCCGCCAGGTCATCGTCTTTAAGCGCAGTTACGATGCGCGCAAGGGCATGATGAACCTGGCCTACATCGTCGACATCGACGTGGCCAACGAAGCGCGCCTGCTGGCCCGCTTCAAGTCCGACAAGCATGTGATGCCGACGCCGGATACCCAATACCACTATGTGGGACAAGCGCCGGAAAACCTGGAACGCCGCCCGGTAGTGGTGGGGTTTGGGCCCTGTGGCATCTTCGCCGCGCTGCTGTTGGCGCAGATGGGCTTCAAGCCCATCGTGCTGGAGCGCGGCAAGAAGGTGCGCGAGCGTACCAAGGATACCTGGGGCCTGTGGCGTAAGAACGTGTTGAACCCCGAATCCAATGTGCAGTTCGGCGAAGGCGGAGCCGGCACCTTTTCCGATGGCAAGCTGTACAGCCAGATCAAGGATCCGCGTCATCTGGGCCGCAAAGTCCTGACCGAGTTCGTCAAAGCCGGCGCGCCCGAGGAAATCCTCTACGTGGCCAAGCCGCATATCGGCACCTTCCGCTTGGTGAGCATGGTGGAAAAAATGCGTGCCGATATCGAGGCGCTGGGAGGTGAAATCCGTTTCCAGCAGCGTGTCGTCGACATCCATATGGAAGACGGCCCGGACGGGCGCAAAGTGGCGCGCGGCCTGACCCTGGCCAGCGGCGAGCAGATCCGCGCTGATCACATCGTGCTGGCGTTGGGCCACAGCGCGCGCGACAGCTTCGAGATGCTGCACGGTCACGGTGTGTACATGGAGGCCAAACCGTTCTCGGTGGGCTTCCGCATCGAGCATCCGCAGACCTTGATCGACAAGGCGCGCTGGGGCAAATACGCCGGGCATCCGCTCCTGGGCGCGGCGGATTACAAACTGGTGCATCACGCCAGCAACGGCCGCGCGGTGTACAGCTTCTGCATGTGTCCGGGCGGTCAGGTAGTGGCCGCCACCTCGGAAGAGGGCCGGGTGGTGACCAATGGTATGAGCCAGTACTCGCGAGCCGAACGCAATGCCAATTCCGGTTTGGTGGTCAGCATCAGCCCGGACGACTACCCAGGCGATCCGCTGGCCGGCATCGCCTTCCAGCGCGAACTGGAGAGCCGCGCCTATGTGCTGGGCGGCGGCACTTACGAAGCCCCGGCGCAGCTGGTGGGCGATTTTCTGGCTGGTCGGCCGTCCACTCAGGTGGGCTCGGTGCCGCCATCCTATCAGCCCGGCGTGCATTGGACGGACCTGGCCGGGGCCTTGCCGGATTATTGCATCGAGGCGATGCGCGAAGCGCTGCCGGAGTTCGGCAAGAAGATCCGCGGCTACGATATGCACGACGCGGTGCTGACCGGGGTGGAAACCCGCACCAGCTCGCCGCTGCGCATCACTCGCGGAGATGACTGCCAGAGCTTGAACGTGCGCGGCTTATACCCGGCCGGCGAGGGCGCAGGCTACGCCGGGGGGATTCTGTCCGCCGGGGTGGACGGCATCAAGGTGGCGGAGGCGGTGGCGCAGGCCATTTTGGACGAACGCCGATAAAACCGGTTTTCAAGTTTCTGAGCCGGCTGCGCCGGCTTTACGCCCTGACGGCCCGCTTATGCGGGCCGTTGGCTTATGAGTTGAATTTAGCGCCGGCGCTCAGATCGCAGGCAGGCGTTTACGCGCTGCGGGTCGTAATGGCTTTGGAATGAACGGGGTGGTTGGAGCGCTGTCCGGCCGGCGCCGCTCCAGCAACAGCCAAAGGCCGACGGTCGCCATCATCGGTAGGTGTCCTGGCCCCGCGAGCAGCGGCGGCAGCATCCATACGCCGCAGGAGGCAACGCACCAGCCGCCGCTGGACAGGCCGTAGCGCAAGGCCGCCGCCGCCGCAGGCCAGCCGAAGGCGGGCAGTTGGGGCTGATGGTGGCAGGCTTGAAGGCAATGTCGGCGCGGCGGAGACGCTTGCCACAGCCAGGCCGTGCCGCAGGCGACGGCGAAGGCCAGCCAGGGCGAGGGGCTGAAAGTCAACAGCGCTAGACCGAACAGATGCAGCGGCAGCCCCGCCGCCAGCCAGACCAGCGCATAGCCGCCGAGAAACAGCGCCAAGGTCTGCGCCCGTTTGCGCGCCAGGCTGCGCAGCCACAGCAGCCGCAGCGGATCGGCCAGCAACGGCGACATCATCGCCAGCAGCATCAGCGACCAGGACGGCAGCAGCAGCGCCGGCGGATTCAACCACAGCGCGCTCAACACCGCCTCCCAGCCGCCTCCGGGGCGGCTGGGCGTCCAGACGCCGCAATAGCCGGGCGCGGCCAGTTGCCGCTCCAGGCCGATCAGACCGAGCCAGCCCAGGACGCTGGCGCAGCACAGCGGCCAGGGCAAGTCCCTGAACGCCGCGACAAGGGTTTTGACTGGCATGAGGCTCCCGGTGGCGGAAGGAGGAGGCCCGGCCGCGAGGGCGGCCGGGAATGAGCGCTTACTGGCCGTGGCGGTAGACGCTGATGCGGCCTATCGTCACCTCGTCGTCGTCCTCTATGTCGGACACCGGCACCAGTTGCACCCCCATCGGCGCCGTGTCCAGCGTTTGGTTTTGGCACATGCGGTCCACGATGTCGGTGATTTCCAGCGTCTGGCTGACGCCGTTGCCACCGTGCTCGGCCAAAGAGGCCTTGCGCGCGCCGAACAACGCTATGGTGCCGGCCAGGTTCTGAGGGTGCTGCGCCGGGTCGGCGCCCTGAGGCAGGCCGACATAGACGTTGAACGTGCCGCCGTCCACTTTGCAGCGGATGTTTTCCAGGCTGAGAAAAACACGGTCCGGCTCTTGCGGCGCGGCGCCTGGCTGGGCCTTCAATTGGCCGGCGGCGGCCTGGCTGGCCTGGAAGCTGCTCAGCACCTTATTCTTCGCGTCGTTGTCCAGTTGCATCTGCGCGTGAACGGTGCTGTTGCCCAGTTTGATCGCCGCCGCGTTGGCGCCCAGCAGTTCGGTTTTCGGATTGTTCGCCATGGTGCTTGCCGCCGCGATGTCGGGATGGATGGCCGCCAGCGTCTGCATGCGCTGCGCGACGCGGCTGGCGCCGCCGAGAGGATCCGAAACGTCTTGGTAGACATAGTTCAGATTGGGCGCCTGAGTGTTGAGCACATCCTTGGCGACGAAGGTGTAACCGCTGCCGTTGGGGCGCGGCATCGCGAACTTGCGGTTGACCGGGCCCTCCAGCCAATTGTCGCTGCTGGGGTTCTGGTGGGCGGGGTTACGGTTGAGCCATACCTGCCATAGCCGGTCGATATTGGAATGGTGAATCCAGAACACCGGGTCCAGGCCGGCCAGGTCCGGGTCCGACATCAAGCCGTTGCGGCCGCCGATATTGGTGTGCACCGGGTTGTGCGGCAGGTTTTCCAGCCCGCCGCTATTGCCGCCGCCGTGCCAGAACGGCGTTTGCGGCCCGCCGTAGCCCGGCGGGATGCCGCTGGCAGTGCCGACGAACTGCGCGTCTTTCAAAGCGGTGAGCTGTACGGTTTCCGGGCGCAGCGTGATGTGATTGGGTTGATTGTTCCAGCCGTAGCGTTGGGCCAGCCACAGCGGGTTGGCGCTGCCATTCGGCAAGGTCTTGGACTGGAAACAGGTGGGCAGGTCGCGCGCCTTGGCATTGGCGCTGTCGCTGTAGTTCCAGTAGGGCAAGGCCCAGTCGGCGGGGCCGCCTAGCTTGACGATCTCCGCCAGCACAATGGCTTCGAAGGCGGCCAGATAGCCGCGGTGCCAGGGCATGAAGTACCAGCTCTGGTGCTGGCATTGCCGCCAGTAGGTGTTCTGGTCGGCGGCGCTGGGCAGCGCTTCACCGGCTTGGAGGTAGCCGTGTTGCTGCCATAGCTGGGGGTCGAAGCCGTGAATGGCGGCCAGATAGCGCCAGCTGGTGGGATCCTTGATCGGCCGTTTCTGCATTTCCCCCACTGCGCGCGCGTACCACAGCACGGTGGGGTCCCAGGGGTTGCTCATCTTCAAGATGTCTTTGCGGACGCGAGCCATGTCGTTCTCCTTGATGCGAACGCCGCTCCGGCGCGGCCGTGGCGGGAGGAGCTAAGGCTGGCGGTGAGGCGGTGTATTCGGATTAGCAAACCGAGACGGCTTCGAACTGTCCTAAAGAATGGTTTTTGTCTCGGGGCAACTACTTATTTGAAGCGGCGCTTGCAAGTGGCGGTCGGTATGCGTGCGAAGGACTTGAAAACGGGAGGAGCCGGCGCGTCGAACTGGTATCCTTGAGCGGTTTTGATTCGGATGGCAGACATGAAACGATGGCATTTCCTCTGGGGCGGCTGGCTAGCGCTGTGCTTGCTGCTGCAGGCGGCGCAGGCGGAGCCCGCCTACGGCCCCTTGTTCTCCTTCAGTAAACAGGGCCGCATCCACTATCTGTACGGCACCATGCATGTGGGCCGGCCCGGCTCGGACACGCCGGATTGGGGGCTGAAACAGGCCTTGCGCGTCAGCGACGCGCTGGTGCTGGAACTGGACCCGACGACGGCGGAGGCGGCGGCCGAGGTGACGACGCTGGCCGGCGCGGCCGCGTCCCGGCAATGGCGGCAATTGGACGCCGCCAGCCAGCGCTCGCTGGAGGGGCAGTTGGCGCGGATCGGCGTAGCGCGGGAGCAGGCGCGCGGCCTGGCGCCCAGCCTCTGGCTGATGCAGCTGGCGCTGCGCGAATACCAGCGCATGGGACAGCAGGCGCAGCACAGCCGGGAGGAAATGCTGCTGGAGATGGCGCGCGCGGCGCGGCGGCCGGTGCTGGCGCTGGAAACCGCCGGCGAGCAAAGCCGCTTGCTGTTCGAGATGCCGGCGCCGGCCTTGCGGGAATGGGTGCGCCAGAGTGCGGAATGGCAGGGAGTGGAGGAGGCTGACCGCTATTATCGGGAGCTGACCAAAGCCTGGGAGCGCGGCGATCTGGATGCCCTGCAGGCGATGGTGGCGCTGCCGGGCTATCCGCGGCTCAGCGCCTGGACCCAGCATGAAATGCTGGACCGCCGCAACCTGACGATGGCGCGCCGCATTGATGAACTGGCGTCTTCACGGCGGCTGTTGGTAGCGGTGGGCGCCTTGCATCTGGCCGGACAGCAGGGGCTGGTCAAGCTGCTGCGGCAGCGCGGCTACCGGGTAAGTCCGGCGCCGCGCGAGCCGTGAGCGGGCTTTAGCTCGCGTTTTTGAGGTTCTTGGGCCCGAAGGCGCCCGGCAGCAGTACTTCCAGCGTGGTGTCTATCAGGTCCTCGCCGTCGCAGATGGCGCGCACACGCATGGCCGGGCCAAACTCGTTCAGTACCTGACGGCAGGCGCCGCAGGGCGGCGTGGGTGTGGGGGTGGGCGTGTAGATGCAGACCGCCAGCACATCCTGGATGCCGTGGTTGGCGCGCGCGGCGTAGACCGCGGTGCGCTCGGCGCAATTGGTCAGGCCGTAAGAGGCGTTCTCCACGTTGCAGCCGATATGGATCTTGCCGGCGCCGTCCAGGATGGCGGCGCCGACGGCGAACTTGCTGTAAGGGACATAAGCCTGGCGAGCGGCCAGGCGGGCGGCCATTTCCAACTCGGCCCATTGCTCGTTGTTGGGTGCGTTGCCGGTCATATTGCCTCCGTTGCTATTGGCGTGGCATGTTGCGCCGGGCGCGGCCGGGCTGTCAATATCCGGCCTGGCGCAAGCGGCCTCGACTGATCATTGGCGCAGGTGCTCTTGGCAATGCCGCGCCATCGCGTCGGCCAGCGCCTGAGACAATTCCGACTCCACCCTCCAGTGGTGCCAATACAAGGGAATGTCCAGATGCTGTTGCGGAAACAGATCGATCAGCCGGCCGGCGGCGATGTCGTCGTCCAGCATCAGCTCGGGCAGCAGGCTGTAAGCCAGGCCCTGGCGGGTGATCTCGACGAAGCCCTGCGGCGTGGGCACGGTCAGATAGGGAAAGCCGCCGTGATAGGACACGGTGTGCAAGAGAAACTCTCGATGCACATCGTCCTTGCGGCTGTACAGAATGGTGGGCGCGGCGGCCAGTCCGGACTCGGTGACGCCGTCCGGGAAATAGCGGCGGGCGAAATCGCGGGTGGCGACGCAAAGATAGCGCATGTGGCCGAGGAACAAACTGTCTCCGCCCTGAATCGGCTGCGGCCGGGTGCTGACGCAGCCGACCACATGGCCGGCGCGCATCAACTCGTGGGTATAGTCCTGATCATCCACCATGATGTCCAGCAGCACTGGCTGGCTGTCCAGCACCGGCCGCACCGCCGGCAAAAACCAGGTGGCCAGGCTGTCCGCGTTAACGGCGATGGCGAGAGTGGTGAACTCCTGCCGCGGACCGCTGGGCAACAGGGTGTTCATCAAATGGTTTTCCATCAGGCTGATCTGGCGGAAGTATTGCAGCAGCTGGCGGCCGGCCTCGGTGGGCTCGGCCGGAATGGTTCGGGTCAGCACCGGCTGGCCCAGTTGTTCTTCCAACTGACGGATGCGTTGGGAAATGGCGGACTGGGTCAGGAACAGCTTTTTGGCCGCCTTGTCGAAGCCCCCGGTTTCGGCTACGGCCGATAAGGTTTCCAGTTGTTTAGGATCAAGCATGTATTGACGTCCTCGCCGTGATAATTCCACGGTGTTTCTTGCTTTGTCGCCGCGACCTATGGCATGTTGTGCTGCTTCGTCCGAACACGGACGGTACAAAGGTTTGCCTGCACGCGGTGGCGGCATAAAAATAATTAGAGCGGCTGGCGGCGACGGTTCTGATCGGCTGGCGCCGGCGGCTCATGGCCAATGACAGGCATGTTGAAGATGCAAGCAGATAATAAGGCACTATTGGATGGCATGTGCCGTTTTATCGGGGTTCGGGCGGATCATATGGCGAAGCTCACCGTCCATGCTCCGCTCTTGTTGTCGCGCAAGGAGGCCTTGGGCAAGGAGTTTTACTGGTATGCGTTGAAATGCCCGGACACGCTGGCGCTGCTGAGCGAGCGCCTGCCGGGCGGCATCGATTCCCTGGTGGATGCCTTGTTGCAATATTGCGAGCGGATGCTGACCCGTCCTGTGAGCGGCCGCGCCGCCTGGCGCGTGGTGGAGCAGGGGCGCTTGATGCGCCAGCTGGGCGTGGGGCTGATGTGGGTGGTGGGCGCTTACGAGCGCTGTCAGGCGCATTTCCTGGCGCGGCTGGCCGAGGCCGGGCTGGATCTGGACGAGCTCGCCGCGCTGTCTAGGCTGCTGCGCAAGCGCATTTTGCTGGACCAGATGCTGCAGTTGCACGGCCACCAGCAGTCCTTGCAGGAAGCGGTGGACAGCAAGCACCGCCATTTGCAGACCATGTCCGGTTTGTACGCCACTCTCAGCGGCGTCAGCATGGCCCTGGTGCGCTGTTCCGAGCGTCGCGAGCTGTTTCAGGCGATTTGCGACGTTTGCGTCCGCGAGGGCGATTTCTCCCATGCCTGGGTTGGCCTGCTGGACGCCGAATCGCAAAGCGTGCGTCCCGCCGCGATGGCCGGCGCTCACGCCGAAGCCTTCATCCCCTGGCTGCAAGTCTCTGCGCATTCCGAAAGCCTGCATGGCCGCGGGCCCAGCGGTCGGGCCATCCGCGGCCTGGCGGTGCAGGTGGTCAACGATTGCGGCGAAGATCCGTCGATGCAGCCGTGGATGCGCGTGCTCAACGCCCGGAATGTGCGCAGCGCGCTGGTGGCGCCGTTGACCTTGCGCGAACAGGTGATCGGCACCCTGTCGCTGTATTCTGGTTTGCCGGGCTTTTTCGACGACACCAAGGTGGCCTTGGTGGACACTATGGCGCGGGAGATCAGTCGCGCGCTGGAGCGCCAGGACGCGTTGGAGCGCAGCCATCGCGCCGAGTCCGAACTGGCCTTCCTGTCCTTTCATGACCCGTTGACCGGCCTGCCCAACCGTCACCTGATGAAAGAGCACATCAATAAGCAGTTGCAGATCCGGCGCGCCAACGCGCAACTGGCGGTGCTGGTGCTGTCCATCGAAGGTTTTCACGAAATCAACGCTCGCCTGGGACACGAGGGCGGCGACGCGGTGTTGTGCGAGGTGGCCAATAGGCTACGGCGCTGCATCTATCCCTACGGCTACGTCGGCCGGGTGGGCGCTTCGCGCTTCGTTGCTTGCAGCGACCGCCACGAACGGCTGGACCAACTGGTGGATAGTCTGATGGGTAGCCTGCAGCAGCCGGTGGACTGCATGGGCGTGGTGATTCACACCCGCTGCAGCATGGGTATTGTGGTGGAGCCGGTGAGCGACCGCAGCGACGCCTCCGCGCTGTTGCGGCGCGGCGAGTTGGCGTTGAGCCGGGCCAAGGAGGCGGGCGGCGGCCATTGCCGTTATTACCATGTGACCATGGATGAAGAGATCCAGCACATGCACGCGGTGCGCAACGCTTTCGCGCAGGCCATCGCCCGCGAAGAGCTGGCGCTGTTTTATCAGCCCAAGATCAATCTGCGCAACAACCGAATCGAAGGCGTGGAGGCGCTGGTGCGCTGGCGTCGTGATGGCCGCTTGGAAATGCCGGGGGCCTTCTTTCCCGCGATAGAGAACACCGACTTAATGCGGGAGCTGGATTGGTGGGTGCTGCGCGAAGCGCTGCGTCAGTCAGGCGAATGGCTGGCGGACGGCCGTCACATTCCGGTCAGCGTCAATCTTTCCGCCATCACTTTGAAGCACGAGGGCTTTGTGCCTGGCATCCAGGCTTTGTTGCAGGCTTACCCGCTGCCGGCCGGCTACCTGGAGCTGGAAGTGCTGGAGAGCGTGACCCAGCAGGAGGCGGAGCAGATCACAGCCAAGTTGGAGCATTGCCGCGATCTCGGCCTGTCCATCGCCTTGGACGATTTCGGCACCGGGGCATCCTCGCTGGTGCATTTACAGCAACTGCCCTTCGACACCATCAAGATAGACCAGCGCTTTGTCCGGCTGCTGCTGGATACGCCGGGTAACGAGGCCATCATCCGCAGCATGGTGTCCTTTGCCCACTACACTGGGCGCAAACTGGTGGTGGAGGGGGTGGAAAGCCGGGCGATCTGGGACCGTCTGCTGGAAATAGGCTGCCTGGACGGACAGGGGTACGAGATTTCACCGCCGGTGGACCCTAAGCAGTTACCGGAGTGGATGGCGGATTGGGAGCGGCGAGCAAGTATTAATTCCACTTATATATAATAATTTTTATTAGTTTTACTTTGCTATGCCGCTCCTTTAGTCTGTGTTGAAAATTTCCGGGAGCGGCTCTTGTTCAACTTTAGCGTTTATCTGTCTGCCCTTGGGCTATCCATCGGGCAGATTGTCGGCATTGGGCCGCAGAATGCCTTCGTATTGCGGCAGGGCATAGGCCGCAGCCACATCCTGCCCATTGTGGCGATCTGTATTGTCGCGGACGTGTTTCTGATCGCCTGCGGGGTAATGGGCGTGGGCAAACTGCTCAATGCGATTCCCGGCTTCATTGTCACGGTGACCTGGCTGGGCGCGGGCTTCATCCTGTGGCTGGGCTATAAAGCCTTTCGTTCCGCCTTGACGCCTGGGGCGATGTCGCTGGCGGGCGGCGTGGAGAAAGATCGCAAGCGCGCTATTCGCACCGTGCTGGCGGTGACTTTGCTCAATCCCTATACCTGGCTGGACACCGTGGTGCTGATCGGCGGCGTGTCCGCCATTTATGGAGAGAGTGCCGCGCCATCCTTTCTGTTGGGCAGCCTCAGCGCCTCCGTGCTGTGGTTCGGCGCGATCGGCTGCTTCGCCGGCAAGCTGGCGCCCCTGTTTCAGCGTCCGCAAAGCTGGCGGGTGCTGGATTGCGTCATTGGCCTGGTAATGCTGTTCACCGCGTTCATGTTGTTGCGCAATTACGGTTTCGAGGGGATGGCCTGAGCGGCTGGGATGGGAGTTGGCGCTTTGTTTTTTGAAAGTGACGGCTTGCTTTTAAGCAACCCGTCACTTTTTCATATGTAGTTTGTTGTGACAAGGTAATTTTTCACCACGTATTTATGTATTTGGAATTGCAAAATAATTTTGTAAATACCAAATCATTTACCATAACTAAATCTCCGTTGTGAACAACATAAGGAGAGTTAGTCATGAGAAGTCTGATCCAAGCCGGTTTGATTGGGGTTTCTGTATTGGCCGGCGCATCCGTCCAGGTTGCGGCCGCTCCGGTGAACAACAGTTACATCCAGTCCAGCGCCAACGAGATTCGCGGTTTTCTCGGCGGCTACGCGCGGCCGACGGTCTACGTCAACCAGTACGCTTGCCGCGAACCTCAACTGAGCGCGATGGCGTGCGGGCCTTACACCATCAGCGTGGGCACCGGCTTCCTGCAGCAACAGGAAAACAGCTACGGCAACTATGTGGCCAAGTTCATCCTGGCGCATGAATGGGGCCATTCCATCCAGTTCACCCACAATATCTACCGTCAGGCGCCGATGCAGGAGTTGCAGGCCGATTGCGTGGGAGGAACTTTCGCCAAGTACGCCGAAACCAATCTGCGCTATCCGAGCTTTATCGAGAACGCGGTGGCTTCGGCGCGCAACGCCGCCGATTACGGCGAACACGGCACGCCGTCTCAACGCGATTACTATTCGCGCTACGGCCACGCCAACGGGCTCAACGCTTGCCTGAACTCGATCTAATCGACGATGGGCAAGCAAGCGTGGGGGCTGGCCGGCGGGCTGGCTCTGTTGGGCCTGGCCTGGGTCAGTCTGCCTGAACCGGTTCGTGCGCGGCTTGGCCTGAGCGTTCCGGCCCCGGCGGCTTTGGTCGCCGGGGCTGCCGGAGCCGCGTCGCAGCCGGCCAAGGGGGAGGTGCCGGCGAGGGCTTACCAGGGGCTGAGCTTCGCGGTTGGCGACGGGCCGGCTCCGGCCGCTGCTCCGGCGGAGCCCTTGCCCGAGAGCAAGACCGAACGCCAGCGCAAGCAGGTTTTGCGCCAACTGGGCTACGTCATCGACGAGCGCTTCTACCGGATGCCGCTGGCCGAGCTGCGGAAGTTGGCGGCCGCCGGCAATGTCCAGGCCTTGACTCACTTGGCAGAGCGCTATCTGTTCGAGCTGGATGGCAAGCCGCAGCGGCCGGGCTTTGAGCCCGAGATGCGTTACCGCGAGGAGGCGCGCGCCGCTTTGCAGCAGGCGTACCGGCTGGGCAACCGCCATGCGGCGGCGATGATCTCCGAGAGCTATCTGCTGGAACGGCAGCCCTTGGAGGCCGCGGCCTGGAATCTGGTGGCGCGGCGGGCCGGAGACACGTTGAGCGCGGACTGGTTCCTGACCACCAAGGACTATCGGCAGTTGAACGCCGGGCAGAAAGCGGCGGCGACGGAGCGCGCGGAGCAGATTTGGCGCGAATTGCATCCGGGAGCGGCTCAGTCCAAAGGCTAGCGGTCGCAAAAAACCGGCGACCCCCGCAAGGGGGCCGCCGGTTTTTCGTTTGCGAAGCTTGGCGTTTTACATGCGCTCATCCACTATGCGCTGAAACGCAGTGGACTTTGAACAGGCTTTACTGAGCGTCAGCGGCCAGGCCGGCCACCAGATCCTCGCGGGTGATCAGGAATACGAAGCCGTCGCCGCTCTCGGTTTCCATCCACATGAAGGGCAGGGTGGGGAAGCACTCTTCCAGCATGTCGCGGTTGTGGCCGATCTCCACCAGCAGCACGCCCTTGTCGTTCAGGAAGTCCGGCGCGCGTCGCAGGATTTCGCGGGTGGCGTCTAGGCCGTCTTCGCCGGAGCCCAAAGCCAGTTCCGGCTCGTGCAGATATTCCGGTGGCAGCGCGTCCACCGATTCGGCGTCGACGTAGGGCGGGTTGGAGATGATCAGGTCGTACTTTTCCTCTAGGCCCTCGAACATATCGGTGTGGATCAGCTGCACGCGCTCGTCCAGGCCGTAGTTCTGCACATTGATGGCAGCCACTTCCAGCGCGTCCAGGGAAATATCCACCGCGTCGATTTCCGCGTCCGGATAGTGGTGCGCCAGTTGGATGGCCAGGCAGCCGGAGCCGGTGCACAGGTCCAGCGCGCGCTGGACCAGTTCCGGGTGTTCGATCCACGGTTGCAGCGGCTCGCCCAGCAGCTCGTAGATGAAGGAGCGCGGCACCAGCACGCGTTCGTCCACGTAGAAGTTGAAGTCGCCTTGCCAGGCTTCGTGGGTCAGATAAGCCACCGGCACGCGCTGTTCGGCGCGGCGCTCGATCATGTCGACCACGTCCTGAACCTCGGTGGGCAGCAGCTTGGCGTCGAGGAAGGGCTCGAGCTGATCCATCGGCAGCTTTAGCGCGGACAGCGTCAGATAGGCTGCTTCGTCGTAGGCGTTCTGAGTGCCGTGGCCGTAAAACAGGCCTGCGTCGTTAAAACGCGATACGGCGAAGCGCAGCAGGTCGCGCAAGGTGGTGAAGCTGGATGCAGCCTGGGCGTACATGGTTTTCCTTTCAATACAACAGGGACATGGCTGCGGCCATGTCCCCGGCGGTGTTGATTCACGCTCGCGGAGAGCGCGGGCAATGACTTTGAACGGCGGGCGTCAGAACGGCAGCTTGGCGTCGGTGGCGGTGCCCAGCACGCGGCGGAAGTCGCCCTTGATGCGCTCCAGCGCCGCGTCGTTGTCGGCCTCGAAGCGCAGCACGATCACCGGCGTGGTGTTGGAGGCGCGGGCCAGGCCGAAGCCGTCCTTATACTCCACGCGCAGGCCGTCCAGGGTGTTGACCTCCTCTGCGCCGTCGAAGCGGGCGGAGGCCTGCAGTTTGGCGATCAAGGCGTGGTTTTCGCCTTCCTTGGCCATCTTCAGATTCAGTTCCGGCGTGGACACCGCATTGGGCAGCGCATTGAGCAGCTCGCTCGGATTCTCCACGCGGGACAGCACTTCCAGCAGGCGAGCGCCGGCGTACATGCCGTCGTCGAAGCCGTACCAGCGTTCCTTGAAGAATACGTGGCCGCTCATCTCGCCGGCCAGCAGTGCTCCGGTTTCCTTGATCTTGGCCTTAATGAAGCTGTGGCCGGTGCGAGCCATCACCGGCACGCCGCCGTTCTGTTTGATCCACGGCTTGAGCAGGCGGGTGGACTTCACGTCGTAGATGATCTTGGCCTTGGGATTGCGTTCCAGCACGTCGGCGGCGAACAGCATCAACTGACGATCCGGCCAGATGATGGTGCCGTCCTTGGTCACCACGCCCAGGCGGTCGCCGTCGCCGTCGAAGGCCAGGCCGATTTCAGCGTCGGTTTTCTGCAGCGCGTCGATCACGTCCTGCAGGTTTTCCGGCTTGGCCGGATCCGGGTGGTGATTGGGGAAATTCCCGTCCACATCGCAAAACAGTTCGCGCACGCGGCAGCCCAGGCGACGGAACAGCACCGGGGCGAAAGCGCCGGGCACGCCGTTGCCGCAGTCCACCACGATGTTGAGCGGGCGCTCCAGCTTGATGTCGGAGGTGATGCGGTCCAAGTAGGCTTCGGCGATGTCGTGGGTGCCGTAAGCGCCTTCGCCGCTGGAAAGATCGCCGTCGACGATACGCTGGTACAGTTTTTGGATGTCGTCGCCGGCCAGGGTGTTGCCGGCCAACATCATCTTGAAGCCGTTGTAGTCTGGCGGGTTGTGGCTGCCGGTGACCATCACGCCGGACATCGAGCCCAGCTCATGGGCGGCGAAGTACAGCATTGGGGTGGCGACGCGGCCGACGTCGATCACGTCGACGCCAGCGGCCTGAATGCCTTCGGCCAGGGCCTGGCATAGGTCCGGGCCGGACAGGCGGCCGTCGCGGCCTACCACGATGGTTTTCACTTTGCGGGCCTTGGCTTCGGAGCCGACGGCCTGGCCGATCTGGCGGGCTACGTCATTGGTCAGGGTCTTGCCGACGATGCCGCGGATGTCATAGGCCTTGAAGATGTCTTTGGACAGTTTGCTCATGGCGTTCTTATGCAATCGAAATGAAGGATGAGCGCGGAGCGGCGGCGCTCCGCGTCGGAAATTGGGGGCTCAGGCGGCCAGCGCGGCGCTCAGGCTGATCAATTGGTCCAGCTTGGCGCGGGCTTGTCCGGAGTCGAGCGCTTCGCGCGCCATGGTAACACCGTCGGCCAGGGTAGGGGAAACGCCTGCCGTGTAGATGGCTGCGGCGGCGTTGAGGCAGACGATGTCGCGCGCGGGGCCGGCTTGGCCGTCAAGCACCGCCAACAGAATGTCGCGCGAAGCTGCGGCGGTATCTGCCCGCAGCTGCTTGAGCTCGGCGAAATCCAGGCCCAGTTCGCGCGGATCCAGCTGGTATTCCTCGATCTGCCCGTTCTTTAGTTCAGCCACCATGCTGGGGCCGGACAAGGTCAGCTCGTCCAGGCCGTCCAGGCCGTGCACGATCAGCGCGTGGCGGCTGCCCAACTGCTTCAGCACCCGCGCCTGGATGCCCACCAGGTCCGGGTGGAACACGCCCATCAACTGATTCTCGGCGTCGGCCGGATTAGTCAGCGGCCCCAGGATGTTGAAAATGGTGCGGGCGCCCAGCTCCTTGCGGATGGGCGCCACGTGGCGCATCGCCGTGTGATGGTTGGGCGCAAACATGAATCCGATGCCGATTTCGTCGACGCAACGGCCCACTTGCTCTGCGCTCAAGCTCAGTTTGACGCCCAGCGACTCCAGCACGTCGGCGCTGCCGGAACTGGAGGACACTGAACGACCGCCGTGTTTGGCCACGCGGGCGCCTGCCGCCGCGGCGACGAAGGCGGAGGTGGTTGAGATGTTGAAGGTGTGGGATTTGTCCCCGCCGGTGCCGCAGGTGTCCACCAAGTGGTCGCGCTGGCTGATCGGCACCGGAGTGGCGAACTCGCGCATCACGGTAGCGGCGGCGGCGATTTCCAGCACCGATTCCACTTTGACGCGCAGGCCGATCAGGATGGCCGCGGTTTGCGCCGGCGTCAGTTCGCCGCGCATGATCTGGCGCATCAAGTCCAGCATTTCGTCATAAAACAGTTCGTTGCCGTCGATCAGCCGGTTCAGCGCGGCCTGCGGGGTAATCATCGGGGAGTCCTTTTGCTTGCGTGGGCGGCGCCGCGCGGAGGCGGGCCGTCCAAAAATTCAATTGCCGGCGTGCGCCGCCAGCTGGGAGAGGCGCTGCTCGATCAGGTCGGCGCGGCAGGCGGCTTGCGCCTGGTCCGCGCCGTTGCCGCTGGCGTAGCTGCTGGCCACCCAACGGCATTGCTTGTCCAGATAGGTCTTGAAGGCGCGCTTGGATTGGCTGAGCGCCAGCCGGGCGCGGTAGCGGTTGCCGGTGATCTGGTCCAGCTCGCGCATCGCGGCGGAGGCCCTGTTTTCGCTTTGGGCCAGTTCGGCTTCGGCTTTGCTCAGCCGCTGTTGCAGGCAGGCGGATACCGCCGGAGTCTGCGCTTCCGTACGCATGCAGTCGTCCAGCGCGCCGGCCTGCGCCGCGCTGGACAAAGCCAGCGCGGTGCTCAGCATCAACATTCTCTTCATCAGGCGAACTCTTTCAGGAAGTTGTCCAGCATTGCGTGGCCGTGATCGGTGAGGATGGATTCCGGGTGAAACTGCACGCCTTCGATCGGCAGCGTCTTGTGGCGCACGCCCATGATTTCGCCGTCGTCGGTCCAGGCGGTGACGTCCAGACAGTCCGGCAGCGTCTCGCGTTCGATCACCAAGGAATGGTAGCGAGTACAGGTCACTGGATTGGGCAGGCCGCGGAACATGCCGACATCGCGGTGTTTAACCGGCGATACCTTGCCGTGCATTAGTTGTTTGGCGTGGACGATGCGGCCGCCGAAAGCCTGGCCTATGCCCTGATGCCCCAGGCACACGCCCATGATGGGCAGCTTGCCGGCGAAGTGCTGGATGGCCGGCACGGACACACCCGCCTCGTTGGGCGTGCAGGGGCCGGGCGAGATCACCAGGTATTTAGGCTGCAGCGCTTCGATTTGCTGCAAGGAAATTTCATCATTGCGGTACACCTTGACCTCTTGACCCAGCTCGCCGAAGTATTGCACCAGGTTGTAGGTGAAGGAGTCGTAGTTGTCGATCATCAACAGCATGATTGGCTTAAGTCCTTGATTTTGCTGTGGGCAAGTGACTTGCCGTGTGTTTGATACCCCCGTTTGTACCCCCAAATGGTTTTGCTGGGCTTTTAAGACTGCTGCTGGGGGTTGGGATGAAAAACACTATACCGGATGATCGGGCTGTTCGCAGCACCTCATCAAAACGGTTTGGCCGGCCTGCCGCCCAGCACCGTCTTATACCTCTCTATTAATATCGCAACCCGCAGCAATGCCACCTCCGCCATAGCATCCACGTTGTCGACTCAAACTGCCGCCCGTCTATCAGGCAATCGGGTCCAGGTCCGTCGCCGCGGCCAGGCGGCGCTCCGCGCGGGCCAGATCGACAACGGCCTGGATGGCGGCCCTGGCTTGCGGGCTGTTGTGCCAGCAGCTGGAGCCCATCATGTCGGCGATCTGGCGCGTCAGCAAGGCCGGGTCCTGGTCCGCCAACTGCGCCAAGGAAGAAAAGCCGATTTGCTCCAGTCTGGACACAACGGTGGCGCCCACGCCTTTCAAAGCCACCATCTTGTTTTTTTCATCTGAGCTGAAACCCATGCGTCCTCCCTGTCTTGATTGCTATCCACGCCACAGGATACACGCGCCGCGCGGTTTGAATGATAGGGCGCGGATATATTTCGCATCAGGGGATTTGCCGTTCTTACTCCCAACTCATCGCCCAGGCGTATAGCGCAATCATCATCATGACCTCCATCATCAGGCTGCCCAGTATGAACAGCAGGGGCATGAACAGCAGCGAGCCGTAGTGCAGCACCAGGGCGGCGGCGAAGTAATGCAGCGGAGCCTCAAGCAGCAAATAGGCCAGGGAGACCCCGGTGAGGGCAAACTTGTGCCAGAGCGGTTTTTCCAGCACGTGAAAGGTCAGCGCGTGCACCCAGGGCATCAAAAACAGCAAGGTGAGCACAAATGTCAGGCAGGAGCTGTGATATTCGGGAAGGGAGTGGTTGAAGGCCGCCGGCAATAGGGCAAAGTAAACGCAGGAACAGCCATGGATGATGACGAACAAGCGCAGCAAGTAGCGCATCGGCATGTTTTCCGGGCTGATCAAAAACGACAGCAACAGCAGCAGCAGGCCGGCGAGACCGTTGCCCCACCATTGCCAGAACGAGGGCACCGAGGCCGGCAGATCCAGCCACGGCAACAATAAGCCCGGTATTTGTCCGTTCAGTATCTCCAGGCTGGAGAGCTGGGCCGGCACGCCGGTAACCGCTATGCTCCATTGCGTGACGAGCCGCCATAGCGCAAGCGTTTGCGGCAGGAAGGCGAGCAGCAACAGGTTGAACAGCAGCGGAATGCCGAGGATCTCCAGCCAGCGAAGACGTTGGAAGGATTCTGTGCGCATGGCCCGGTGCAGGGAGATGAGTTCGCCCCCATGGCCGGTGTGGCGCAGCGCCTTGAAATGTTTCAGACGTTCTTGAAGGCTCATGGCAGGTTCCAGAACACGGCGGTAGTGATGCCGGTACGCTCGTAATAGGGGCTGTGGTAGCGTTCAACGGCGGCATGGATGCCCCAATGCTTGCCTATCCACTCCCTCCAGCTCAGTTGATAGAGTTGGCTGTCGAAGCTCTGCTTGGGCTGGTCGACTCCGATGGGCATATAACCCTCGCCGCCGGCGTTGACGGCCAGGGTGATCAGGCGCCAGCGGTCGCGCCCATAAGTCACCGCGCCGTAACCCTGCATGGAGCTTACGCTGCCGGGGTTGCTCAAGGTGCGGTGCACGCCGCCTTCCACGACCCAGGGCGCGTCGAAGTAATAGACCATGCCCAAGGTCAGAATGCGGTCGCTATAGCCTTGGCGATTGTCGTTGTAGGCCAGGCCGAAGGTGGTGACTAGATTGCGGTTGGGCAGCCATTTCCGGTTGATGGCCGCGCCGTAGTGGGTGCCGGGCCAGAAGGTGCCGCTGCTGCTGCGCCCCAACTCCAGTCTGCCGTACCAGTCCGGGTTGATGTCGTGGTTCCAGCCGCCGTTCAAGGCCATGCCCCGTTCGCCAAAGCGGCTGTCCTGCTCCGCGGTCCAATCGAAGACGTTGCCGGCGTCGGTTTGCCAGACACCGGACAGATAAACGCCATCCCAGGCGGGGTTGTTTCCGGTGAGACGGGAGTGTTGCGCGCCGATCTCGATGCTGCGCGCCCATGAGTACGGCTCCGGCGCTGACGGCGGGGACTCTGTCTCGACATCTGCGGGAGCGGACGCCGTTTCCGGCGTATCAGGGGCCGCCATTTCGTCGGCGCGGGCATGCCCGGCAAGAGACAGGGCCAAAAGGCAGATTTGCGCTAATCGTTTACTGAGCATGGCTGCTCTCCAAAGTGTTGCTCGCTGTTTGCACGTATTCAAATCTAAGGTCCTGCCCGGATCGGGCGGTGATTCGCCAAGCGTCCGGCAGCGCTTCGATATCGGCTTGGCCGGACCTCAGCATGGGCGGCGTTGGGGTTTTGGGCAGCAGCCAGCTTTGCCGCGCCAAGGTCTTTGGGTTGTGCGCGCTTATGCTGATCCAGGACGCGTCCCGGCCCTCCGCCGGCGCGGCTTGCCATTGGGTCAGTTCTCGTTGGGACAGGAAACGGGACAGCTCGGTCATCGTGTACCAATGAAACACGCCCTGCTTGCCCAAAGTCCGGGTTTGGGCCAGCCATTCGCGGACGGTTTGCTGATAGAAATAGACACCCGGAGGATGAAAATAAACCAGGCGCGCCACCCGCTGTTGCACCGCGAAACGTGTCATGTCCTGCAGCCAAAGCGTCATCTGGGCGCTGGGCAGTTTATTGCGCACGGCTTCTTCGAAGGAGGCGATGCCGCCGTTGGCCGATACCGGGAAGGCCCAGGGCCGGCCATGCATGTTGGCTGGATCGATATAGGCTCGAGTGGGCCCCATGGACAGGTCGCCCACGTAGTAATAAGCCAGCACGCCGTGCTGGCGCAGCCAAGTGGTTACCCAGTCCGGATGGTGGCCGTTGGGCGCTGAATACTCGGTGAGAGGTTGTTGGGTGAGTTTTTCAAGATCTTTCTTGTTGTTGGCGAGATAGGGTTCCCAGCGTTTGCCGTTATGCTCATTGATGTTGAAGGCGAAGTAGTTGTGAGCCCAGCCGCCGTGCGCGCCGATTTCGTAACCCCGCTCGCTCAAGCGACGAACCCAGTCCTGAGCCTTCGGGTTATGGGCGAGGTCCATGCCTCGGTGGTCTCCGGGCTGATTGGTGTCCGGCCCGGTGGTGAAATGGACGGAATAAGGGCCTTGCTCAAGAAAACCCAGTTTTTTGAGCAAGTCCAGATAGGGAATGGCGTTGGCGTCGTCGACGTGCCAGTTCATTACCAGCCCGCCCACGCCGTCCGGCACGGAGGCCAATTGGGGCAGATGTAGAACTTGGCTATTGAAGAAGTGCAGGTAGGACTGCAGCCACAAACCGTCGGTGCGTATTTTGAGAAAAGTGACCGGCAGGTTGACGAACAAGACCTTGCCGCGGCCGTAATCGCGCACGCCGGCAATCAAGGTGCCGTCCGGCCCTTGAGCCAGCACGCGTCCCGGGAAGCTGCCGCGGGTCGCCAGGTAGCTGAACGCCGCCTGGTCGTAACCGTAGGTCGAGGCTTGCAGCAAGGCGGATTTGCCGTCCGGATAGGGCTGGAAGCGGCCGGGGGTGATGCCCAGCTCGGCAACGGCGGAGGGCGGCATCAACATCAAATCTCTGCGCACCATCTGCTTGCCCAACTCCCGGTACAGCAGATAATCCACGCCCACCAGGCGCGAGAGCGCCGGTTTGTCCAAAAAGCGGCCGCCGGCGTTTTCGCTGGCGGCGTCGTAATTGATCCATAGAGCGCCGCCGGCCTGCACGTACTCCTCCAGCACTCCGGTCAGCGCCGCATCGACATAGCGGTGTATCGTGTCCGGCAAGATGATGCCGCGGAGACGGGCGCGTTGCTCCGGTTCCATGTCCACCAGTTGGCTGGCGGTGATTTGCATCATCGCCACGCCGCCTTCGCTGGCGGCGTCTTGCCATGCCAGCGAGTATTTGCCGCTGGCCGGTTTGTCCGGCAGCAGCAAGGCGATGAAAGCCTGGGGCTGCGGCGTTTGCCTTGCGCGCAAGCTGTGCCAGATCGCGCTTGCCGCCAGTATTAGCCCCAGCAGCAGGATGATGAACACCCAGCGGGGACAGGATCGAATCTTATTCATTTTTCCAACCTTTGTTCTTGCTCCGCCGTTGTGGCCAGACGGCGCTCCAGTCCTTGAAAAACCGCCTCCTCCAGCACATTCCAGCGCGGGGTTCCTCGCGCGGGCGCCGCCTTCTGCAACCAGGCGCGCGCGGCGTCCTCCCGGCCGTCTCTTAACGCGGCCAGGGCCAGCACGCCCCATGGGAAGTCCAGATGCGCCTTGTCCTGAGCAAGCCAGGGCCGGCCTTCGCCCTGCAGCCAGGCGTCGAAGGAGGCTTGCCCCGGCATCGCCGGCATGCCCTCCATTTGGGGGAACAGTTGCGCGGCGGCTTCCGGGTAGAAGGCGACAGGGGGAAGGTCGCGGCTGGCTACGCGCCAGCGTCGGGTTTTCGTCTCCCAAAACGCTTTGGGAAGCGCCGCGGCCAACTGTCGCATCCTCCGGCAACTGGCGCCTGTTCTGGCGCAGTCGTCGCGCAGCGCGGCGTAAACTTCGACGTTGTCCATCAGGTAGCCCAGCTTGACGCCCGCGGCATAGTCATAAATGCCGCTGCGGGTTTGCCTCAGTCGCCACAGCGCCCGCCTGGCGCGCGCCAGCGATGCCTGAAGCGGCGGGGGCATGTCTTGTTGCCCATACCGCCGGCTCAGCAGGGAAATCCACATGGCCAGCGTGGAGTCGTCGGCGTCGGCGTCGGCCGTTCGGCGCCAGGCACCGTCCGTTTGGCGCTCGAAGCGGGGAAAGCTGCCGTTGCGCTCCTGCCTGGGCGCCAGCCACGCCACCCAAGCGTCCGTGGCCGGAGCGATGGACAGCCCCAGCTCCTCGGCCGTCAGCAAGGCTTTCATGGCGAAATAGGGGTCGACATGCCGTCCATGCGCTTGCAGCAGAATGGCGCCGTCCTCGTCCTGGTAGCCAGGCAGCTTGAATGCGCTGTCCGCGGCCTGGCTTGTTCCGCAACACAAGGCCAGCAGTAAACATAGATGCTTCATCGGCCGCGCACCTTGCCGCGGATGCGGGCCCAGATAGTGCCGTGAGCGATCAGGGGCGGCGTGAGCAGCACCAAGCGCGAGGAAACGGTATTGGGCGAGTCCGGCGCGCCCAATACGGAATGGGCGCCAATGACGACAATCCGGTCGGCAACAACCGGGCCCAGCAAGAGACAGTTCTCGCGGCAGATGATGGAGTCATCGGAAACAACGGCGCCGTCCACGACCACTCCTCTGGCCAGGCGGACGGGTCCGCTGGCTTTGACGCTGCCCTCGATCCGGCAGCCGGGGCCGATGCTCAAGCCGCCGCGCACCACCAAGTGTCCGCGTAGCAAACTGTTTTCCGGTAGCAGGAAATCGCCGTCCATTACCGCGCGGCGCATTTCCGAGTTAAAGGGGTGGGGCGTTTCCAAACTTTCGATATCCACCTCACGCAGCGGCGTGGCCGGGGGCTGATGGCGCGGGGTTTCTCCCATGCGGATGGTTGCCGCTTGAAGGCGCTGGAAGCGGACAGGTCCCGAAATATCCAGGGTGTCCTCCGCCACGGTGCGCCCGAACAACAGGCTGTCCGGCTCGATGCGGACGTTACGGGCGCCGGCCCAACGCAGAATCGAACTGCTCCGTCCCAGGTTCAGATCGCCGTCGGCCAAGACGCTGCGCAGGATCACGCCCGGACCGGTGACGACGTTGTCGTCGCAATGGATTTCTTTCAGGAAACTGAAGCGCGCCGGAATGCGCAACTCGCCCGCGGCCAAGACCTCCTCGTCCACGACCGGGCGGTTTTCCGGCCCGATGGCGTCCAGGCGAGCGTTCCAGTCCTGCCGCCGCTCGCCCAAGTCCAGCGTTTCCAGCCGTTGCCGGTAGTTGCGGGCGAAGACGTCGGCGGTGCCGGTGTGCAGCCGGTTGATGCCCAGCGCGGAGGCGTCGGTCTTGCGCAGCAACTCCAATAGACCGGGCAAGAGCGGCAGCGCGATCAGCGGCGCCACGCCGAGCACGTAAAGTATGGCCATCATCCCGGCTGTCTCCGATATCGCTTGGTTTTATCCCAATGCAGCGTTCTGTTTTTCTTGAAGGGTTCGACCAGCGACTGCTGCAGCGTGGCGCGGGAAATGGTGACCAGACTGACCAAAAAGCCAAGAATGGCGAAAGGCAAAATACGCAGTCTTTTGCCGTTGCCGTCCAGATAGCAGGCGGCGCCGATCTCGAAAAAGGCGGCGAAATTGCCCATCGCGCTGTAGCAGACCAGGGCCAGGATCAGCAGGAGGCCGGGGGACGGCAGCATGCTGTCGAAAAAGAACAGCACCAAGGTGATGGCCCAGCCGAGCAGCAGCAGCGGGGACATGGCGTAAGTGCCCAACAGCAGAAGCCCGTCCAGTTTTTCCCGCCGTTGCACTCCTCGGGTGCTCAGCAGACGGCCGACATGTCGCGCCAGCGCCTGATTATGGCCGCGCGTCCAGCGCATCAATTGCCGGATGCGAACCGGCCAGCTCTCCGGCACCTCCTCGTAGCACTCGGAGCGATTGGTGTAGACCGTGAGCCAGCCGCCGATCAGCAGGCGGTAGGTCAAATCGGTGTCTTCCGCCAGCACGTCGTCGTGCCAGCCGCCCACGCTGTTGAGCGCGGCGACGCGAATGCCGCCGACCGTACCGCCGTACTGCGGCACCAGCTTCATATTCATCCTGGCCTGCTGGTCCACCTGGTAGCCGCCCGCGCGCTCCATGTCCAGCATGCGGGTCAACAGGTTGGCGCCCGGGTTCAAGGGCACCACGCGGCCCATCACGGCGCCGACTTCCGGATCGAAGAACGGCGCGATCAATTGCTTGAGCAGGCCGCGGCTTGGCAGGTAGTCGGCGTCGAAGACGATGAAAATATCGGTGTCGATCAATGCCGTCGCATCTTTCAGCGCCGCGGCTTTGCCAGGCTTGCCCTGGGTGCGGTGAAACGGCCTGATCGCGTCCGGTCTGCGCGCCGCGATGCGGTCTATGATGGCGCGCGTGCCGTCCGTGGAGCGGTCGTTGACGGGCATGATGATCATTTGCCCAGGCGGATAGTCGGACTCAAGCAACGCTTCCATCGCATCGGCAATCACGGCCTCTTCATTGTGCGCCGCGATGAAGACCGTGACTTTGGGCCATTGCGCGGTTTCAATGTCCAGATAGGGGTGGCGCTGATGGCCGAACAGCCGGTTCAAAGTGAACGCCATATGCCGCGCCGCGTACACCACGACCAAGAGCACCACGCCGTACAGCACGAAGCTCAGCGCGCGCAAAGGCCAGATGAACGGCGTTGCGGTGTCGCGCCGCAGCAGGGGGTCGTCCTCCTGGCTGACGGTGCGGCGACGGGCTTCTTCGATCTGGTCCAGGATCAACTGCTGGGTATGGCGCAGATCGACATTGTCCGAGGCCCCCTTGAT
This sequence comes from Chromobacterium sp. IRSSSOUMB001, assembly GCF_023507765.1. Lineage (NCBI taxonomy): Bacteria > Pseudomonadati > Pseudomonadota > Betaproteobacteria > Neisseriales > Chromobacteriaceae > Chromobacterium > Chromobacterium sp. IRSSSOUMB001. The sequence continues at coordinate 21,207 of NZ_JALCYU010000008.1, read as the reverse complement.
GCTCACTGTGGGGCTGACAGAGGAGGGGTGTTCGTCTGGGTCCATGGGCAGAGCCGCCATGGCGGCCTGGCTCTCCGTAGACGTGGCCGCGCCGTGGCGATGCGGGTGGCTGGCGGCCGGTTTGGACGGGTCCACGGCGGACCAGGCGGGGTAACAGCACATCAGCAGGATCAACCAGAGTAGGAGTCGCGGGGGCATGCTTATCTCCCGGGTACGGGAGCGAGCGCATCGACGGTCCGACTGGCTGTGTTCGCCGCCTGCCGCCGACGCGGCAGCGACGAGAGAATGGCGGCGATGTGTCTGCCGGCGTCGCCGTCGCCATAGGGATTATGGGCTTGAGACATGCGTTGATAAGCCACCTCGTCATCCAACAAGGCGCTGGCGTGTTGGACGATGAGCTCGGTTTCCGTGCCCACCAGCATGGCGGTGCCGGCCGCAAGCGCCTCTGGTCTTTCCGTTGTGTCCCGGGTGACCAGCACCGGTTTGCCCAGCGCAGGCGCCTCTTCCTGTATGCCGCCGGAGTCGGTGATGATGAGGTGGCAACGGGCCATCAGATAGACGAAGGGCAGGTATTGCTGCGGGTCGATCAAATGAATGTTGCTCACCTGGGACAACAGCGCGTACACCGGTTTGCGCACATTGGGATTGAGGTGCACCGGGTAGACGATGTCCACGTCGGGGTAGCGCTCGGCCAGCCGCACCAGCGCGCGACAGAAGCTTTCAAACCTCTCCCCCAAATTTTCCCGGCGGTGGCCGGTGACCAGTATCACTCTGGCCTCCGGGCGCAGGAAGGCAAACTGGGAGGCGATGCCGGCCTTGAGATCCGGCTGTTGTTCCAGCTTCTTCACCGCCAACAGCAAGGTATCGACAACGGTATTGCCGGTGATGAATATCCGATCAGGGTCGACCTTTTCATTCCGCAGGTTGAGTCGGGAAGCCTCCGTCGGAGCGAAATGCCAAGACGCAAGAATGCCGGTGACGCGACGGTTCATTTCCTCAGGCCAAGGCGAAGACAAGTCTCCGGTGCGCAATCCCGCTTCAACATGTCCAATCGGAATATGGCGGTAAAACGCGGCCAGACTGGCGCCAAGCGTGGTGGCTGTATCGCCGTGCACCAGCACGACGTCGGGTTGGACTTCCTCTAGGACTTTGTCTAGCGCGTCCACCAGCCTGGCGGTCAAAGACGCCAGGCTCTGTCCCTGTTGCATCAGCCTCAGGTCGATGTCCGGGCGGATTTCGAAAAAGTCCAATACCTGATCCAACATCTCGCGGTGTTGGCCGGTCACACAGACCTTAGACGCCACGCCCGGGCAGTCTTGTAGTGCGTGAATCACGGGCACCATCTTGATGGCTTCCGGACGGGTGCCAAAGATTGTTAGTACGGTAAACATATTATCTCCATCAAGGCAATTCACGAGCGTTCAGCATATCTTTTTGTATTTTGTTGAAACTACTGTTTTACATTGTTTAAATTAAGCTAGCACAACTCTTATAAGAAACAAAGTTAAATATTTGTTTAAATTAAATGGTTTAATATTGGCGCGAGTTGAGCCGCTATTCACAAGCCTGCTGGAGCGCCATTGTGAGCCCCGGTCAGATGAGTGCGCGCCGGCAAGCAATCCGATTGGATTGCACCTGGCCAAAGCGCTAGTGCAAGAGTCGCGACGGCGATGTGAAACTGCAATGGCATTTCTTTGTTAGCATGTCAGGACGTACGCATGGGGGCGTCAATCATTTGGGAAGCAGCTCTAAAAGCGCCGGCGAGCGTGACTGACTTCCACCTGGGGAGAAGTGCCAATGGAAAAGAAACTGTGCTTACACTGCGGATACTCGCGCGGCGATTCTCCGCGCGATCAGAGAGCGCCGCATTACGCGTGTCCGTTGTGCCAGGCGCCTTATCAGGAAATGTACCCTCAGCCGCTGCCGCGGCAGGAACCGGGGCAAGCTTCCCGCCTGCAATGGACGCATGTGGGCGTGGTGTTTGCCGCTTTGCTGGCCGGAGCGGGCGTATTGGCTTATACCGCTTGGCCCAGCCAGCAACAGGCCGCATCTAGGAACGAGGCGGAGTTGAAGGAAATCGCCGGCGTAGTGCTGCCGGGGGCCGAACAAGCTGCGGGGGAGTTGTGCGGTTCCGAGTCCTTCGCGGGCGGCGCCTTTTGCGGTTGGGCGCCGGCGTTGGCGGATGTGGGGCGCCAAGCGGCGCTAGTGCGCGACTGCATGGAAGTGACGTCGGTCAGGCTGCACCCCGGCAGCAAGAGTCCGGAGCGGCCGGATTTCGCGGTAAGTTGCCGGGACGCCGCCGGGGAGGCAATGGAAATGAGTTTCAACGAGGGAGACCTGGCGTTTGGAGCGGACGGGGCCGCGCCGGCGAGATAAGGGCGGCGGTTCAGATTTCTCGCGTCAGGCTGGGGGCGTAGCGTCGCCGCTTCAGCAAGAGGGAGATGGCTATGATAATCGCCGGCAGCAGCAGCGCGTTGAAAATCCAGTCCGGCCGCGCCTGCTGGCGCATTAACTCCGCGCCGGCCAGCACGCCGAAGATGGCGCCGCCGCGTCCGACGCCGTACATGCCGCCCACCCCGCTGGCGCGGCAATGGGTTGGATAAAAGGCGGCGGACAGCGAAGCCAGCGCCGATTGTCCACCGCCGGAAGCGAAGCCCATGCAGAACACCAGCAAGCCCAGCTGCCCGCCTTGCTCGCCTTGAGCGACGGCGGCGCCAATCGCCCAGGCCAGCATGCCGGAGGCGACGAAGTTGGCCGCCAACAGGCGGTGCGGTTCGGCACGGCCCATCCACCAGCCCAGCAAAATAGAGCCTACGCCGCCGCCCAGTGGAAACAGCGCGCTGATCCAGGCGAAGCGGCTCAGCGAGAGGCCGGCTTCTTTCAACAGTAGCGGCATCCAGTTTACTACCAGGTAATAGATCAGCATGCTCATGAAACAGCTGAGCCAGAGCAGCAAGGTGCCGGCGGCCAAGGGCCGGCTCAGCACCGCGCGCAGGCCGTCGCGCGGAGCGTCTTCACTGGGACCGCCAAGGCGGAAGGCGGCGGCTCGTTCCAGTTCCGGCGTGGCGGCGAGACGGCGCAGCCGCTGACGAATATCGGCGACGGAGCGGCGGCGCGCCACCAGATAGCGCACCGATTCCGGCAGCCAGCGGTACAGCGCCAGCGCCAGCAACAAGGGAAAGACGCCGCCCAGCCATAGCGGCGCGCGCCAGCCATAGGAGGGGATTAGCCAGCCGGCGCACAAGCCGCCGGCGCCGGCGCCCAGCGGAAAACCGCACAGCATGGAACTGACCAGCAGTGCGCGCCGCCGCGCCGGGCTGTACTCGGACAGCAGGGTGATGGTGTTGGGCAGGGCCGCGCCCAGGCCGATGCCGGTGAGCAGGCGATAGACGGTCAGCGTGCTCAGCGAGTCCGCCGCCGCGGTCAGCAGGCTGCCGACGCCGAATAGCAGCGTCGATGCGATCACCGCGGGTTTGCGGCCCAGGCGGTCGGCCAGAGGCCCGCCCAGCATGGCGCCGCCGGCCAGGCCGAACAGCGCGGCGCTGAGCGCCTGGCCCAGTTGCGGCTTGCTCAGCCCCCATTGTTCCATCAGCGCCGGCGCGATGTAGGACAGGGCCGCTAGGTCGTAGCCGTCGGCGAACATGACCAGGAAACACAGCGTCAGCAAGACGGCGTGGAAGGGGCCGAGGCGGTTTTGGTCGATAAAACGGTCAACATCCAGTGTGGCGGGCATGGCGGCGTTCTCCCGGCGCATCACAGCTTGACGCAGACATTGCTGATGTCGGAGTAGAAATCCAGCGAATGGCGGCCACCCTCGCGGCCGAGGCCGGACAGTTTGCTGCCGCCGAAGGGGGTGCGCAGATCGCGCGCGTACCAAGCGTTGACCCAGACGATGCCGACCTGGACGCGCCGCGCCAGCCGGTGGGCGCGGTCCAGCCGCTGGGTCCACAGCGCGCAGGCCAGGCCGTAAGGGCTGTCGTTGACCCGGCGGAGGACTTCCTCCTCGTCGTCGAACGGCGCGATGTGGCAGACCGGGCCAAAGATCTCCTCGCGTACGCAGCGGGCGTGGTCGGGCAGGCCGGTCCAGATCGTCGGGCGCACATAAGCGCCCTGATCGCGCGCGTCGCCAAAGCGCGGTGTTTCGCCGCCGGTGACCACCACCGCGCCTTCCTCGCGCGCCAGCGCGAAGTAAGACAGCACTTTGTCGCGGTGCTGGCGCGAAACCAGCGGGCCCAGGTCCACGCCGTCCTCGTCCGGATAGCCCGGCTTCAGGGCCTCGGCGCGGGCTTTCAGCGCGGCGACGAAGCGATCGAAGATCGGACGTTCCACATAGACCCGCTCGGTGCACAGGCATACCTGTCCGGTATTGAAGAAGGACGAGCGGGCCACGCCGGCCACCGTCGTGTCGAAGTCGGCGTCGGCGAACACCACGGCGGCGTTCTTGCCGCCCAGCTCGAAGGAAATATCCTTCACGCCGTCGGCCACCGCCTTCATGATGGCGCTGCCGGTGCGCGATTCGCCGGTGAAGGACACGGCGCTGATCTGCGGCGCGCGGGTCAGGAATTCCCCGGCTGAGCCGGGGCCGAAGCCGTGCACCAGATTGAACACGCCGGCGGGGATGCCGGCCTTGTCCATCACTTCGGCCAGCAAGGCGGCCGACGACGGGGTCTCTTCGGACGGCTTGCACACCACGGTGTTGCCCATCGCCAGCGCGGGGCCCAGCTTCCAGGTCAGCAGCAATAGCGGCAGATTCCACGGCGCGATCACCGCCACCACGCCCAGCGGCTTGCGCACGGTGTAGTTGAACAGCAGGCCGCCGTCTGCTTGCGGTGTTTCGCAGCAATCGTCGATCTGGGCGACGGCGAGGTCGGCGAAAGTTCTGAAATTGGCGATGGCGCGAGGCAGGTCCAGCGTGCGCGCCAAATGCAGCGGGCGGCCGGTGTCCGCCACCTCGGCGGCGACGAAGTCGTCGAAGCGCGCCTGGATGCCGTCGGCCACCTTGTGCAGCAAGGCGGCGCGTTCCGGCGCGCTGTAGCGGCCCCAAGGCCCTTGCAGCGCGTCGCTGGCGGCCTGGACGGCGCGGGCCACCTGAGCGGCGTCGGCTTCTACCGCCTGGCTCAACAGGCGGCCGTCCACCGGGCTGATGTTGTCGAAGCGGGCGCCTTCCTCTTCGAATCGACCATTGATGTACAGCGGCAGCAGGGCGGGACGGCTCATGGTTTCTATCCTCGTCAACGGTGTTTGGACGCCGCCGAGGTATGGGGCGGCGCCATGTCGGCGAGTGTAGGAAACGCGGGCCTCCTCGTGAAAATGAATAAATCGAGTCTTGCTATTCCCTGCGCTTATACCTGATCCGCCGCGTCCAGCTGGGCTGCGGCCAGTTTCAAGCTGTCTATCATCTGCCTGGCCGCCGGCGGCAGCGGCTTGTCGGCGCGCACCGAGTAGCCGACGGCGGTGGGCGGCCCCACCTCGTCCAACGGCAGCACCGCCAGAAGCTTGGCGGCGGCGAAGCGGCGCGCCGCCAGCCGCGGCATCAGGCCCAGGCAGTCCGAGTCCACCAGCAGATTGACGTTGGTCAGCAAGGACAGCGACTCCAGTAGATTGTCCGGCAGCGCGAGGCCGGCATCGTGGAAGAACTGCTCGGCCACCAGGCGGGCCGGCGAATCCGGCGGCGGCAGGATCCACGGCCAGTCGCGCAGTTCGGCCAGGCTGGACGGCGGCGCGGCCAGCAGCGGATGGTGGCCGCCGGCGACGATGCACAGCCGGTTAAGGTATAGCGGCTGATGGCGCAGCGGCAGCTTGCGGGTGAGCGGCGCTTCCGGGTCCGGCAGGCGGCCCACCACCAGGTCCAGCTCGCCGGCGGCCAGCGCCGGAAACAGATAATCCTGTGGCCCCTCGCGCACGGTGACCAGCAGCTTGGGCGCGTGCGCCTTCAGCCGTAGGATGGCTTGCGGCAGCAGGCTGGCGCTGGCGGAGATCTGGGTGCCGACGATCACATGCCCGCAAATGCCGCCCTTGAAGGCGTTGATCTCGTCGGTCAGATAGCGCAGCTCGGCGATCACCGCCTTGACGCGCTCGCCCAGCAGCAGCCCGTATTCGGTGGGCGTCACGCCGCGGTTGCCGCGCAGGAACAGCACGGTGTCCAGTTGTTGTTCCAGCTCGCGTATGGCCTTGGTCACCGCCGGCTGGGTCAGGTTCAGCTCGCGCGCGGCGCGGGCGATGGACTGGCAGCGCAGCACCCGATCGAACACCAAGAGCGGCCGCAGCTTGAGCCGGTTCAGCACCATGTCTTGCACGGAAAAAGGCGTGAGAGGATCCATTGGCGCTCCTGTGCGGTTGGGACGGGACGATCAAGACTATGGCATAACTTTAGGGAATAGCAGAAGCCCGCATATTCATTTTCTCCTTATTGCCGCGCCCCATAGACTGGAACGCGTCCCTGTTTGAACGGCCGGTTTGGCCGCGCCGGACCGCTTGATAAGGAGAGAACCGTGAGCCCAGCTTCATCATCCACATTGCAAGCCGCCGCCGAGCAGTTGCGTCGCGCCGCCGAAACCGGCCAGCCCTGCGCTCCGGTGCGCGGCTTGCTTGGCGAGGGAGACGTCGACGCCGCCTATCAGGTGCAAACGCTGAATGTCCGGCATGCCCAGGCTCAGGGGCGGCGGCTGGTCGGCAGCAAGATCGGCCTGACCTCGCTGGCGGTACAGCGGCAATTGGGCGTGTCCCAGCCGGATTTCGGCCGTCTGTTCGCCGACATGGCGCTGTGCGACGGCGAGGAGATCGACAGCCGCAGGCTGCTGCAGCCCAAGATAGAGGCGGAGGTGGCGTTATTGCTGGGCCGCGACCTGGACCATGACAAGCACACGCTGGCCGATCTGTTCCGCGCGGTGGACGCGGTGCTGCCGGCTTTGGAGATCGTGGACAGCCGCATCGCCGGCTGGGATATCCGCATCAGCGACACCATCGCCGACAACGCGTCCAGCGGCCTGTTCGTGCTGGGCAACCGGCCGCGGCGGCTGGCCGATGTCGATCTGCTCGGCTGCGGCATGACGCTGGAACTGCGCGGCGAGCCGGTTTCGGTGGGCGTCGGCGCGGCCTGTCTGGGCAACCCGCTGCTGGCCGCGTTGTGGCTGGCGGACACGATGGCGCGGCGCGGCGAGCCGCTGAAGGCCGGCGACATCGTGCTGACCGGCGCGCTGGGTCCGATGGCGCCGGCGAAAGCCGGCGATGTGTTCACCGCCCGCATCCAGGGCTTGGGCGAAGTCTCGGCCCGTTTCGCCTCACTTCAGGGAGCCTCCTCATGAACCATCCCGCTCGCGTCAAAGCGGCCATTATCGGTTCCGGCAATATCGGTTGCGATCTGATGGTCAAACTCCTGCGCCACGGCCGGCAGTTGGAACTGGCCGCCATGATAGGCATCGATCCCGATTCCGATGGCCTGGCCCGCGCGCGACGCCTGGGCCTGGCCACCAGCCACCAGGGCGTGGAAGGGCTGCTGGCCATGCCCGGCGCCGCCGACATCCGCCTGGTGTTCGACGCCACTTCGGCCGGCGCTCACGCGCGCCACGAGCAGTTGCTGCGCCCGCGCGGGGTCAGGGTGATAGACCTGACGCCCGCCGCCATTGGCCCCTATGTGGTGCCGGCGGTGAACCTGGACGCGCACCTGGACGCGCCCAACATCAATATGGTCACTTGCGGCGGCCAGGCCACCATCCCGATCGTGGCGGCGGTAGCCGCGGTGACGCCGGTGTTCTACGGCGAGATTGTCGCCTCCATCGCCAGCCAATCGGCCGGTCCCGGCACCCGCGCCAATATCGACGAATTCACCGAAACCACCGCCCAGGCCATTGTGGGCGTTGGCGGCGCGCGTCACGGCAAGGCCATCATCATCCTCAATCCGGCGGAGCCGCCGCTAATGATGCGGGACACGGTGTTTTGTCTGACCGCGCCGGCGGACCGGGACGCGATCGCGCGCTCGGTGGCCGCGATGGCGGACAAGGTGAGCGCCTACGTGCCCGGCTACCGGCTGAAACAGGAAGTGCAGTTCGAGGCGCTGCCGGCGGAAGCGCTGGCGGCCTATCCGGAACTGGCGCGGAGCGGCGGGCTCAAGGCGTCGGTTTTCATCGAGGTGGAAGGCGCGGCCCACTATCTGCCGGCCTACGCCGGCAATCTGGACATCATGACATCGGCGGCGATGGCCTGCGGCGAACGCGTCGCCGCCCGCCTGCAGCAAGCTTGAGGAGCACGGCATGGACAAACTGTATATTTCCGACGTGACCCTGCGCGACGGCTCGCACGCGGTCCGTCACCGTTATTCGCTGGCCCAGGTGCGCGCCATCGCCGCGGCGCTGGACGCCGCCGGCGTGGATTCCATCGAAGTGGCGCACGGCGACGGGCTGGAGGGTTCCAGCTTCAACTACGGCTTCGGCGCCCATAGCGACGTGGAGTGGATCGCCGCAGCGGCCGAATCGGTGAGTAAGAGCAAGATCGCCACCTTGCTGCTGCCCGGCATCGCTACCGTCGGCGCCTTGCGCAACGCTTACGACGCCGGCGCGCGCATCGTCCGCGTCGCCACCCACTGCACCGAGGCCGACATCGCCAGACAGCACATCGGCTACGCGCGGGAACTGGGCATGGACGCCGTCGGCTTTCTGATGATGTCGCACATGACCACGCCGCAGCGGCTGGCGGAGCAGGCCAAGCTGATGGAAAGCTACGGCGCCAACTGCGTCTACGTGGTGGATTCCGGCGGCGCCCTGTTGATGCAGGAGGTGAGAGACCGCTTCCGCGCCTTGCGCGAGGCCTTGAGGCCGGAAACGGAAACCGGCATGCACGCCCATCACAATCTGTCGCTGGGCGTGGCCAACAGCATTGTGGCGGTGGAAGAAGGCTGTCGCCGCGTCGACGCCTCGCTGGCCGGCCAGGGCGCCGGCGCCGGCAACGCGCCGCTGGAAGTGTTCATCGCCGCCGCTGAGCGGCTGGGCTGGAACCACGGCTGCGACCTGATCCGGCTGATGGACGCCGCCGACGACCTGGTGCGCCCCACTCAGGACCGCCCGGTGCGGGTGGACCGCGAAACACTGGCGTTGGGCTACGCCGGCGTCTACTCCAGCTTCCTGCGCCACGCGGAAACGGCGGCGCGGCAATATGGTTTGAAAACTCTGGACATCCTGCTGGAAGTGGGACGCCGCCGCATGGTGGGCGGGCAGGAGGACATGATAGTCGACGTGGCGCTGGACTTGCTCAAGGCCAAAGGAGGCGCGGCATGACCGACTTCATTCAAAGCTGCGCTCGCGAACTGGACATAGCGACCCAAACCGGCGAAGCCGTCGATCAACTAAGCGCGCGGCAGCCCTTCGATCTGGCGCAGGCCTACCGCATCCAGCAGGCCGGCATCGGCCTGCGCCAGCAGCGCGGCGAACGCGCGCTGGGTTTGAAGCTGGGCTTCACCAGCCGCGCCAAGCGCGTACAGATGGGTGTGGACGCGCTGATCTGGGGCGAGCTGACCGACGCGATGCAACTGGCGGACGGCGGCGAGCTGGACCTGGCGCGCTTGATCCATCCGCGGGTGGAGCCGGAAATCGCCTTCATCACCGCGCAGGAGATCTCGCGGCCGCTGTCCCTGGCCGAGGCCGGGCTGGCGCTGGCCGGCGTGGCTCCGGCGTTGGAAATCATCGATTCGCGCTACCGCGACTTCCGTTTCAGCCTGGAGGACGTGGTGGCGGATAACTGCTCTTCATCTCATTTCGTCGTCGGCCCGCTGAGCCCGCCGGACGCGCCGCTGGACAATTTGGGCGTGACCTTGCGCTTCGACGGCCGCCCGGTGCAGCTGGGCAGCAGCGCCGCCATCCTGGGCCAGCCCTTGCGCGCGCTGATGGAAGTGTCCGCGTTGCTGCACGCGGCGGGGCGCACGCTGCCGGCCGGCTCCTTGCTGCTGGCCGGTGCCGCCACCGCGGCCGAGCCGCTGCGCGCCGGCCTGCATATCGGCGTGGAGATCGCCGGGCTGGGGCGCTGCGAATTTGTAACCAGCGGGAGCGCCGCATGAGCACCCAAGCCACCACCGTCAGCGGCAAGGCCACGCCGCGTGGCCGCTTCCCGCACCTGAAGCGGGCCGGGGATTTCCTCTTTATCTCCGGCACCAGCTCGCGGCGGCCGGACAACAGCATAGCCGGCGCCGAAGCCGACGCCATGGGCGCGACCCGGCTGGACATCGCTCTGCAAACCCGGGCAGTGATCGAGAATATCCGCGACATCCTGGCCACGGCTGGCGCCGGACTGGCCGATGTGGTTGAAATCAGCGCCTACCTGGTGGATATGAACGATTTCGCCGCATACAACCAGGTTTACGCCGAGTACTTCGACGAGACGGGACCGACGCGGACCACGGTGGCGGTGCATCAGCTGCCGCATCCGCATTTGCGCATTGAAATCAAGGCGATCGCCTACAAACCGCTTTAGACGGATTTAGACGGAATTGACCGCAAGAGAAGGAGATAGGAGATGGAACTGCAATATGGCGCGCCGCTCAATCTGCTGCACTGGGCGCAAGGCAATCAAAGCCGACTCAAGCCGCCGGTATGCAACGCGGCCGTTTGGCCGGACGGCGACTACATCATCAATATGGTGGGAGGGCCGAATACCCGTACCGATTTTCACGACAACCCCACCGAGGAAATCTTCTACCAGATCCAGGGCAACGCCTATCTGGAGATCTGGGACCGCGGGCGTTTCGACCGCATCGAGCTGCGCGAGGGCGACGCCTTCCTGCTGCCGGCCCATGTCATCCACTCGCCGCAACGGCCGGAACCCGGCCTGTGCCTGTTGGTGGAGAAGCCGCGGCCGGCCGGCGAGCACGACAGCCTGCAATGGTACTGTCCGGTTTGCGCCACTGAGGTCTGGCGCTTCTCCAAGCAGCTGGAAAGCCTGGTGGACGACTTGCCCAAGGCTTATCAGCTGTTTTACGCGCGGAGCGAGGACGAACGCCGTTGCCGCCATTGCGGCACCGTGCACCCAGGCAAGGATTACGCCGCCTGGCATGGACTGAGGCAGCGGTCCAACCATTGAGAACCTGTTTAGACCCGCTAACAAACTCCCTGATGCTGCGTTGCCCCGACTTGTCGTACTCATTGCACTGTCTGCGTCGGCGCGCCTTGCCTCAGCCGTAAAACTGAGTTTTGTCAGCGGTTCTTCATTCCTGCTGCGCTTCAGCGGGATGGATTGAAATGGGCGTTGAAAACGCCTTGTTTCGCTTTAGCTCGCGAGCCTTAAACAGGTTCTTGAAGAAACGCCGTTAACTAGAGAAACGCCGCCATGATAGACATCCACTCCCATTTTTTTCCGCGGATCAGCCAGGCCGAGGCGGCCCGGCTGGACCCGCGGCGCGGGCCTTGGCTGGAAACCTCCGGTCGCAACGGGCAGATCATGGTAGGCGACCAGCCGTTCCGGCCGGTGCACGATGCGCTGTGGGACGGCGCGCGCCGGCTGGCCTGGCTGGACGAGCAGGGAGTCGATACGCAGATCATGTGTGCGACGCCAGTGATGTTCGCCTACGCCGCGCCGATAGAGCGCGCCTTGCCGTGGGCGCAGCTGATGAACGACCGCGCGTTGGAGATGGCCGCCGTTGCGCCGCAACGCCTGAAAGTGCTGGCGCAAGTGCCGCTGCAGGACATTGACGCCGCCTGCCGCGAAGCCAGCCGCGCTTGCGAGGCCGGCCATGTCGGCGTGCAGATCGGCAATCATGTCGGTGAGCGGGATCTGGACGACGAAGGCCTGCTGACGTTTTTGGCTCACTGCGCTGCCGAGAACATCCCGCTATTGGTGCACCCATGGGACATGATGGGCGCTGGCGCGAGGATGAAGCGCTGGATGCTGCCCTGGCTGGTGTCGATGCCGGCGGAAACCCAGCTGGCCATCCTGTCGCTAATCCTGTCCGGCGCTTTTGAACGGCTGCCGTCCAGCCTGAAAATCTGCTTCGCTCACGGCGGCGGCAGCTTTGCCTATCTGCTGGGGCGGGTGGACAACGCCTGGGAGCAGCGGGACATCGTGCGCGAAGACTGTCCGCGGCGGCCGTCCAGCTATCTGGACCGCTTTTACGTGGATTCCGCCATCTTCGATCCGGGCGCGTTGCGGCTATTGATCGCCACGATGGGCACGGAGCGGGTGATGCTGGGTTCGGACGCGCCGTTTCCCTTGGGCGAGCAGACGGTGGGCGGCCTGATCCGCGACACGGTGGCGGACACGGAGATCCGCCGGCGGCTGCTGACGGATAATGCGCGGGCTTTCTTCAATCTATAGGGCGCTTCAGCTCAGCAGCCAGCCCAGCAACAAGCCGCCGAACAACAGCCATTTCAGCGCATAGTAGCCAAGGCGGCTCTGCGCCTTGATGCGCTTGCCGAATAGCCGCACCGCCTGCACATAGCGGAACAGGCGGTTGAGCGCGCCGGTGCGATCTCCGTCCTGATTAGGGGAACTGGCGGCGCCCAGCAGCAGACGGCTGATCAGGCGGTTGCCCCAGGCCGCAAGCTGGAAGCGCATCGGGCGCTCGATATCGCAGAACAAGATGATGCGCTGCTCAGTGGTGGCGTTTTCCGCGTGGTGCAGATAGGTTTCGTCGAACATCACCGCCTCGCCGTCGCGCCAGCTGTAGCGTTCACCGTCCACCTCTATGTAGCAGGCCTCGTTTTGCGGTGTGGACAAGCCCAAATGGAAGCGCACCGAACCAGCGAAGGGGTCTCGGTGGCGCACTAGCCGGCTGCCCGGCGGCAAGCTGGCGAACATCGCCGCCTTTACCGAGGGAATGCTTTGCAGCAGCGCGGTCGTGTACGGGCACAGCTTGGCCGCCGACGGGTGCGGCTGGTCGTACCACTTCAGGTAGAAACGCTTCCAGCCGGTCTTGAAAAAAGAATTGAAGCCCAGGTCGTCGTAACGATCGGATGCCTTGATCGCGCCATCGTCGGACAAGGCCAGCGCCTCGGCGCGGATACGTTGCCAGTTATCGTTCAGCGCCTGCAGCTCCGGAAAGCGCTGCAGCGGCAAATAGGGGTGCGCGGGTAGAGTGGAGAACAGATAGCAGAAGCAGTTGATCGGCGCCATGAAGGTAGAGTGGTCGGTCAATTGCCGCCAGAACCCCAAGCGTTGACGGCCGCGATAATGGATGTAGATGGTGCAGAGCGCAAAAAGAAGGAGGATGGATAGTTTGATATACGGCATTTTTGCTCTAGCCCTTGAAATAATATGCTTAATTTCAAACAAAAACAGGATTTAAACGACTGGCCATTGGTTTAGTTGAGTAGGATATGGCCGGGTTTGGCGGCCGCCACGCAAAGCGGCTGCCCTCTGCTCCAAAACAGCCGAAACCGGCTGTCGCCGCCGGCCCATACGACCGACGCGGGCCCAGGGCGCTGCCTAGAATGGTTCGAGCGAGAACGGCCACGCGCCGCCCCCATCAACCATTTGGTTGCTGGGCCGCCTGATCAAGGAGCCTGCCCATGCATTTCACCCATGCGATCACCCGTCTGCCTGCCGACACCGTGGCCGGCGGCTTGACTACAGCCAACATCGGCGCGCCGGACCCGGCGCTGACTCGCTCCCAATTCCGCGATTACGTGGATATCCTGCTGCGCCTGGGTTTGACCGTCAGCACCTTGCCGGCCCAGCCCGATTTCCCCGATGCCCATTTCGTTGAAGACACCGCGGTGTTGATGCCGGAGCTGGCGGTGATCACCCAGCCCGGCGCGCCGGCACGCCGCGGCGAGGTGAGCAGCATCGCGCCCTTGGTATCTCGCTTCCGCCACGCAGTGTGGATGAACGGCGACGCGCGCATGGACGGCGGCGATGTCTTGATGATAGACAAGCGTTTCTTCGTCGGCCTGACCAGCCGCACCAACGAGGCCGGGATCAGCCAGTTTGCCGCCGCGGTGGAGAAGTTCGGTTACGTCGTCACCGCGGTGGAAGTCAGCGCCGGCCTGCATTTGAAGTCCATCGTCAATTACGTGGGCCGCAACACGCTGATCCTGTCCGAGGACCGCGCTGACGATCCGGTATTCCGCGGTTATCAGCAGATCGTGCTGGCCAAGGACGAGGAATACGCCGGCAACACCTTGTGGATCAACGACACCCTGATCACGCCAAGCGGTTACCCGGACACGCTGCGCAAGCTGAAGACGCTGGGCCTGCCCATCATCGAGACCGACACCAGCGAAATCCGCAAGATGGACGGGGGCTTGACCTGCATGTCCTTGCGTTTCTAAGAACCTGTTTACGATCTGCTGCGCGTCGGCGATACGGCGTTGAAAGCGGCATTCGAAATGCTCATGTACCGTATGTACACTCCGCTTTTTCAGCCGTTTTCGCCTTGTCGCGCTCTAGCTAGCGAGATCGTAAACACGTTCTAAAAGCAGCGCCGTTTCATTCGCCACCGGCCGCAGAGCCGGGGAGATTCAGAACCTGTCGCCGACGCGCAGCCGGCCATGAACAGGCTCTACAAGGAGAAAAAGATGAAAACCATCAAGATCGCGCTTTTGCTGGCGCTAAGCGCAGGCCCTGTACTGGCCAAGGACATCAAGCAGATCCGCTGGGGCGTGGACGGCGGCTACCCGCCGTTCGACGTGCTGGCCCCCAACGGGGAGATCTCCGGCTTCGATCCGGACATCGCCAAAGCCGTCTGCGCCGAACTCAAGGCCCGCTGCGTCTTCGTCAAGCAGCCGTTCGACAGCATGATAGCCGCGCTCAACGCCAATAAGTTCGATGCCGTCATCGCCTCGCTGAACGTGACGGCTGAACGGCTGAAACAGGTGGACTTCAGCGACAAATACTACGCGTCCGCCTCTCAGCTGGTGGCGCGCAAAGGCAGCCCGTTGCGGCCCACGCCGCAGTCGCTGGCCGGCAAGACCGTGGGCGTGCAGTCCGGCTCGGTGCACGAGCAGTACGCCAAGGCTAACTGGGGCGGCGGCAAGGTGAAGATTGTTACCTACGCCAATCAGGACAACGTCTATCTGGACCTGGCCTCCGGCCGCATAGACGCTGCCTTGCAGGACAATATCCAAGCCGAAACCAGCTTTCTACGCACCGAGCGCGGCAAGCAGTTCGCTTTCGCCGGCTCCAAACTGGGCGAATCCATCCCGGTGGCCATCGCTGTGCGCAAGAGCGATCCGGAACTGAAGGCGGCGATCAACCGCGCCATCGCCGCCATCCGCGCCAACGGGGTGTACGAAGGCGTGCGCAAGAAATACTTCGGCTTCGATATTTACCACTAAGAACCTGTTCAAAGTCTACGGCGCTTCGTGAGACTTGCTACGGGGATTACTGCTTCGAAATGCTTATGTACCAAACGGACATTCCGCTTTCTTCGCAGTCTTCGCCTTGTCTCGCCCTTGCTCGCTAGGCTCTGATCCTCGTGCATACGTCCGTTTTCCCGGCCGGCGTCCGCCGGCCGTTTCACAAGGAGGGCGGCCATGGTGGCGTCCTATTTGCCCCTGTTGCTGACCGGGGCCTGGCTCAGCCTGCGCGTGGCGCTGGCCGCGCTGGGGCTGGCGCTGCTGTTCGGCCTCGCCAACGCCTGCGTCAAGCTGTTTGGCCCGCGCTGGCTGCGCGCGGCGTCCATCGCCTACACCACGGTGATTCGCGGCATTCCGGAACTGGTGATGATGTTGTTGCTGTTTTACGGCGGCGAGAAGGTTTTCAACCTGTTGCTGGGGGCGCTGGGGTTGCCGGCGGTGGAGTTCGACAAATTCCTGGCGGGGGTGCTGACCATAGGTTTCATTTTCGGCGCTTATTACACTGAAACTTTCCGTAGCGCCTTCCTGGCGGTGCCGCGCGGCCAGTTGGAGGCCGGTGTCGCTTACGGCATGCGGCCGTGGCAGCTGTTCCGGCGCATCCTGTTTCCGCAGATGCTGCGCCACGCCTTGCCCGGCATCAACAACAACTGGCTGACGTTGATGAAATCGGCGGCGCTGGTGTCGTTGATCGGCCTGGAAGACATGGCCTGGCTCGCCGAGCAGGCCGGCCGCGCCACCCAGATGCCTTTCCTGTTCTATTTCCTGGTCTGCCTGGTCTATTTACTGTTCACCGCCGCTTCCGGGGGCGTGTTCCGCTGGCTGGGGCTGCGCTACAGCCGCGGCTTGCTCTGAGGGGAAAATAATGACGCTCGACGAAATCCTGCGCGCTTTGCCCGGCTATCTGTGGGGAGACGGCGGCCAATGGAGCGGCCTGGCGGTTACCGCAAAACTGTTCCTGATCTCCGGCGGCTTGGGCATGCTGTTGGCGGTGCTGCTGGCCTTGCTCAGGGTCTACGGCCCGGCGCCGTTGCGATGGGCGGTGGCCGCGTTCAGTTATTTCTTTCGCGGCACGCCCTTGTTCATGCAATTGATGCTGATCTACTACGGCGTGTCGCAATTCAGTTGGGTGATAGACGGCTGGCAGGCGGAAGACCCGTTCTGGCTGCTGTTTCGCGACGCCACCTTCTGCGCCGTGCTCGCTTATGTGTTGAACACCGCGGCCTACGCCCAGGAGATTCTGGCCGGCGCGCTCGCCGCCTATCCGCGGGAGGAAATCATGGCGGCGGAGGCCTTCGGCATGTCGCGGGCGCGAACCATACGCCGCATCGTGCTGCCCGGCGCGCTACGGCGCGCGATACCGGTGCTCAGCAATGAAATGGTGTTTCTGCTGCACGCCACCGCCTTGTCGTCCACGGTGACGCTGCTGGACGTCACCGGCGTGGCGCGCGCCTTGTACGCGGCCACTTACGCGCCGTTTTTCCCGTTCCTGATGGCGGCGGCGATCTACTTGGGCTGCACCTTCGCGCTGCTGGCGAGCTTCCGCCAGGCGGAGCGGCGCTGGCTGAAATTCCTGCAGCCGCGCTCAGCCTAGAGGGCCGGCGCTGCGCTTGATCTCCTGCAGCTCGGTGATGGTGATGATCTTGTCGATCTTGAAGGCGGAACTGGCCAGCCATTGTTCGGCCAGCTCGCGGTACTGCTGGATGTCGCGGCAGCCGATGCGGACCTGAAAATCGAAGCTGCCCGCCACCAGCCAGGCATCCAGCACGGCCTCGCTGCGCTGCAGCTCCTTGATGAAGGCTTGTTGCGACAAGGCGTGATCGGCCAGCGCCACCTGAGCCGCCACGATGACGGGGTAAACCGGCGCCGGCAATTGCACCACGGCGCGGTAGCCGCGGATCACGCCGGCTTTTTCCAGGCGGCGAACGCGCTCCAGGCAGGGGCGCGGCGTCAGGTTGACCTGCTCGGACAGCCGTTGAAAGGACATGCGGCCGTCTTCTTGCAAGGCGGCGAGAATTTTCAGGTCTATGCGGTCCAGGCTGGGTTTCTTCTCATTCATGGCGGGCTTCGGGATGAGGTGGGGCTGTCCGCTGATTTGAGCCTTGGCGGGCGGTGGTGTCAAGGCGGCGCAACCACCATGGGTTTTTCAATTGAACGGCATGAAAAAGGAGGGCGCTTTATGGAAATCGTCAGCCGGGTTTTGCCGCAGGCCAGCATAGGCATGCGGCGCGAACTGCTGAGTTTGCACTACGGCCGGCGCGGCGACGGGCCCAAGGCCTATTTGCAGGCCAGCCTGCACGCCGACGAACTGCCCGGCATGCTGGTGATCCACCATCTGCGCCGGCTGCTGGAGCAGGCCGAGGCGGCCGGCCTGCTGCGCGGCGAAATCGTGCTGGCGCCGGCGGCCAATCCCATCGGCCTGGCCCAAGCCTTGCTGCATCAGCAGCCGGGGCGTTTCGAGCTGCGCAGCGGCGAAAACTTCAATCGCCGCTTCACCGATTTCCACCCGCTGCTGCGCTCCGGTCTGGAAGACTGCCTGGGCAACGACGCCGACGCCAATCTACGGACGGTGCGCGCCCGGATGCGCGCCGCGCTGGACGCGCAAGCGCCGGTCACGGAACTAGACGCTTTGCGTCTGGAGCTAAGCCGGATGGCGCTGGACAGCGATCTGGTGCTGGACCTGCATTGCGACAGCCAGGCGCTGCTGCATTTATACGCCGACGCGCCGTTCTGGCCGGCGCTGGAGCCGCTGGCGCGCTATCTGGGCGTGGCCGCGGTGGTGCTGAATGACGAGCCGGGCGGCACGACTTTTGAGGAGTCCTGCGGCCAGAGTTGGTGGCGGCTGGCCGGCGAACTGGGGCCGGCGCAACCGCTGCCGCTAGGCTGCGTGGCGGCCACGGTGGAGCTGCGCGGGCAAGGCGATCTGGATCATGGTCAGGCGCGGCGGGACGCGGAGGCGCTGTACGCCTATCTTCAACTCCGGGGCCATATAGGCGGCTGCGCGCCGGCTATGCCGCCGCCGGTGCCCGCGCCGTGGACCTGGCGAGGCATGGCCAGCGTGAGCGCGCCCACGCCCGGCCTGGTGCTGCGCCATTGCGTGGTTGGGGCGGAGGTCAAGCGCGGCCAACCGCTACTGGAACTGATAGACCCGTTGGAAAACCGCGTCACGCCGGTGCTCAGCCCGGCTGAGGGCCTGCTCTACGTCAGCCACCCGCTGCGCTACGCCCAGGCCGGCATGGAATTGTGCCGCATTCTGGGTCGGGCAGACGCCAGCGCGCGCGTGTCGCTTGCTTGAACGTTAGCGTCATGTTTCCGGCATGGCCGGAACGCGTACTGTCAGTAGAATGATTTGCCGCCCGCGGGCGGCCATGCAACCACCCACCCAAGAGTCGCCTACCATGCAAGCCCAAGCTATCGCCGCCGCAGATGCGGCGCCGCAAGAAAATCTGGAGCCGCTCTGGCTCCGCGCGAGACAAGGCCAACTGGCCCGCGCTGTTGTGATGGTGCGTCCTCACGACTTCGCCTTCAATGAACAAACCGGGGCAGACAACGTGTTCCAGCACCGGCTGCAACTGCCGGCGGCCCAGGTCACCGCGCTGGCGCTGGCCGAATTCGACGCCATGGCGCAGCGGCTGCGCGATCACGGCGTAGAAGTGCTGGTGCTGGAGAAAAGCCCGGACGGCTATCCGACGCCGGACGCCGTGTTTCCCAACAACTGGTTCACCACCAGCGCCGACGGCAGCCTGCACGTCTATCCGATGCACACGCTAAACCGCCGTCGGGAGCGGCGAGTGGAAGAGCTGTGCCAATTGCTGTTGAACCATGGTTACGACGTGGAGCAAGTGGTGTGGGCCGGCCATCCGCTGGAAGAGGAGTTGATTTTGGAGGGCACCGGGGTGATGGTGTTCGATCACCCGCGCAAGCGTGTGTACGCGGCGCGTTCACAGCGCTGCCACCCGAGCGCCTTGTATCGTTACGCGCGCCGGCGCGGTCTGGAGGCGGTACACCTGTTCGACACCGTGGACAGCCGCGGCGTCCCCATCTACCACACCAATGTGATGATGAGCGTGGGCGAGGGCTTCGCGGTGATCTGTTCCGAAAGTCTGCACCGGCCGGAGCAGCGGCGGCAAGTGCTGAGCGCGCTGGGCGAGCATCACGACGTGATAGACATCAGCCTGGCCCAGGTGGAACGCAGCTTCTGCGGCAATATCCTGCAGCTGCGCGGGGCCGGCGGCCAGCCGCTGATCGCGATGTCGGAGCAGGCTTGGAACGGCTTCACGCCTGCGCAGCAACAAGTGCTGGAGCGCCACGGCCAGCCGGTAGTGAACCCCATCCCCACCATAGAAGCGGTGGGCGGCGGCAGTTGCCGCTGCATGCTGGCCGAGTTGTTCCTGCCGCGCGTCCGCTAGTGGTTTTCCAGAAAGGTCTGGGCCGGCCAAGAGAGCTTGTTGGGCGGCGCGGGCTGCTTGACCAGCGCCTGGCGGGCTTCGGTAAGATTGGTCAAGCCCGCCTGTTTGTAGCAGGCTCGAACACAGTTGTCCCGGTTGCTCCACCTGCCGGAGGTCCAGAACTTGCGGATGGTCGCCCAGGCGGCCTCATCGTGGGGCCTGACTGGCGAGAGCAGTTGGAGGTTTGCCAGCCCGCCTAGCCGCAGCATTGGGCCATGCCTCCGCATCCAGCGGTAGTACAGCTCCATGGTCTGCTTCAGCTCCTGCTTGAGTTCGGCGTTGCTGGCAAGGTGGGCGAGGCGCGGGTCCGCCAAGGAGACGGGGCCATGCGCCGTTTCGCAGACCAGGATTAGCTGCGCCGCTTTTTTGAGCGTCAGGTGTTGTCGAATCAATATATTAATCATGATGTCCTCCTGTTTCCCTTTCAACGTCCAGGACTAGTCGAAACGACGGCCGGCCGGGATGGTTTAGGCTTGCTCCCTGGGGGAGCCGGCGGTTTGCCCGGCTCCACGATAAAAATCCGCGTGGGCAACTGGAACTGCACCAGTTGCAGCAAGGCCAGCGGGCCGGCGCCGGTCTCGCTGCGCAACTGGTAGCGCGCCTGATGGCCGTCCGGCAGCGCCCAGCTCAGCTGCCAACTGGAACGGTCGAGCTGTTCGCGCTTGGCCTGCTCCAGCATGCGCAGCCAGCCCCAGCGGCCGGGGTGGTCCTGGCTCAGTCGCAAGCCGGTGTCCACGCTTTGCCATAGCAGGCTGGACCCGGCTTTCAGCGGATCGCCGGGCCAGCGCATCGCCTGCCAGCTTTCCACCTGGTTGAAGTAATGCAGGCTTTGCTGGTCCAGTTGCAGCCGGGTTTCCTCCAGGCCGACGCTGGCGATGGGCTTCAGTTCGAAGCGGATGCCGGCGTCGCCCTGGGCGTAGAGCAGGCTGGACAGCCGCGACAGCCGGTTCAGTTCGTTGAGGAAGTCCAGATCGAAGCGCAGCGCCTGCGCCGCCGCCGGGTCCGGCGACCATTGATCGCCCTGGCGCTCCAGCACCCCGCCCAGCTGCTGGCGCACGAACTGCTGTATCAGGCCGTCGGCGGGGTGCAGGAAGCGGCCCAGTTCCGGCAGCGAGGCGTCGGCGTCGGCGCGGTGGAAGGGGTAGCGGCCGGCGAAGCTGGCTTGCCACGGCCGCAAGACGCTTTGATCCCACAACTGGTTGAGGCTGGCCGCCGCCGGTTGCAGCAGGGTGTGCCAGGACTGGTTCAAGGGTTGCAGGAACAGGTGCTGGCCCAGGCCCTGCCAGTCCTCGCCCAGGCTGGCGGCCAGCTGGGCGGCGTAGTCGCGGCCCTCGGCCAGCTCGCCGCCCTTGCCCTGGAACACCGCCTGCGCCAGCGCGCGGGCGGCGGCGTCCGGGTCCGGCGCGGCTGCCACCTGTTGCAGCTTGAGCCGGGTGGCGGCCACCCGCTCCAGATAGCGTTGCAGGCTGAGGTTGGAGCCGTCCTGA